>NZ_JBEHFR010000002.1:0-155991 GCF_040225635.1 Corynebacterium sp. KPL2830
ACGCTGCCGACCGTTGAGGTTTCCACCATGCCCCAGACGTGCACGACGTCGACGCCGTAATGCTCCTCCCACATCTTGATAAGCTGCGGCGGCACAGGGGAGCCGCCGGCGAAAATTTCCGTCAGCGTCATGCGCTCTGGCGGATTGTGCATGTAGTGCACGAAGAGCTGGATCCAGATGGTGGGCACGCCGTGGGCCACGCGCGGCGACGTGGCTGCAATGACCTTGGCGAGGGTGGGGGCGGAGACATCGGCATCGGGAAGCACGAGCGGGGTGCCCGTCATGAAACACGTAAAGGGAACGCCCCAGCTCAGCACGTGGTAGATGGGAATGCAGCACAGGAAGGTCTCGCCGTGGGTAATGCACAGCGAATCCGAGGAACGCAGCTGCATGGCCTCGAGGTAAAGCGAGCGATGGGAATATAAAACGCCCTTCGGCGCGCCGGTGGTGCCGGTGGAATAACACAATGCGGCGGCGGTGCGCTCATCGAGCTCGGGCCAATCGTAGATGGTAGAGCGGCCATCCAGCAGCGCCTCGTAGGAATAAAACTCGATGCCGCGCGGGAAATGGTGGGCAAAGCGCTGCGGCGATTGGGAACCGGTAAAAATCACCGAATGCACAGATGGCGCGCCGTTTAAAACCGTGCCCAACTGCGGGGCGAGCCGGGGATCGCACACGATGACGGAGACCTCGGCGTGGCTGATGATGTGGCGAATCTGGTCATTCATTAGCTGCTTATTCAGCGGGGTGAAAACCGCGCCCTTGCAGGCAGAGCCAAACATGACCTCGAGGTGCTCAGCGCAATTCCACATGAAGCTACCCACGCGCTGATCGCCGGTGATGCCAAGGTCATCGTGTAAAACATGGGCAAAGGCTGCTGCGCGTGCAGCGATATCGCGGAAGGTAACCTTTTCTGCGGGGCCAAACTCGGACCCGGTTCCCTCGCCGTGCCAAGTGGTAACAGTGGTATTGCCGTGCACTGACGCGCCGTATTCCAAAATACGGGTTAAAGACAGGGGAATATCCATCATCGTGGAAAGCATGCTTCCACTGTAGCGGTGTCCAAGTACTCACCGCGAAGCGAATGCGCTATAATTGCCTTCGGCTGATAGGAAAGCGGGAAAATCTTCCCAATCCTATGCAATCGGGCCCAGTGACAGGTCCCATCGTTATACATTGCCCACAGTCGTTTCTTGAATTCTTCCGCCCCCGCGTACTGGCTACAAGGGGGATTTCCCTTAAGGTAACCGGAAGAGGCCTCATGCTTATTGCCCCGGCAAGGCGCTTTAGCGCCTTGGCACGAGGGCGAAAAGATAAGAAAAATACACATCGGCTTCCAGTGCACCCGCCCAAGCTTCCCTGAAGTGGGGGAGGGCGGATCCTAACTATGGACCTGGTCAAGCAACGAAAGGATATCCGTGAGCGATACGGACAACACCGCGGCAAAGGATCTCGCATCCCTGAAGCTGCCGGAATTGCGCAAAATGGCCGCCGAACGCGGCCTTCGCGGCGTTTCTGCCCTGCGCAAAGGGGATCTCATTACCGCCATTAAGACCGGTCAGGTTCCCGCAAAGGCGAAGGCAAAAATAGAGCAGGCAGAAAAGGCAGAAAAGGCCGAGAAACCCGCGAAGGATGCGGCGTCTGCCAAGCAGAAAGATAAGCCGTCCAAGAAGGATGATCGCGGCGAGAGCGATAACGGCAAGTTCGGCGAGCAGCAGGACAATCGCGGCAAAGACCGCAAGGACAACGGCGACGACCAGCGCTATGAGTCGCGGTCGCAGGCCCGCCGCGCGCGCCGCAATCGCGCCCGCCGTCAAGAGCGCCAAGAGCAGGGCGACAATAACCGGGGCGAGAATAACCGGGGTGATGCGCAGGAGCAGAACCAGAATCGCCACCAGGACCGCCGCGAGGACTCCCAGGATGGCTCCGATAACCAGGGAGACAAGCAGAGCGATAAGAACGGCGATAATAATCACCGCAATAATCGCAATGACGATAATAATTTTGACCGCGGCAACCGCCGCGGCCGTCGCAACCGCCGGAACCGCCGGGGTGGCCGGGGCAATAATGATAACCACGGCGGCGGCAATGACCTGCAGGTACGCGAGGGCGATGAGCTGCAGGCTGTCGGCGGCATCTTAGATGTCGTAGACAATAACGTCTCGTTCCTGCGCACCACTGGGTACCGCGCGGGCGATGCGGATGTCTTTGTTAATAAGAACATCGTGCGCCGTTTGGGCCTGCGCTCTGGCGATGCCATTACCGGTCAGGTCAAGGTGGCTGGGCCTACCCACACGCACGGCAATGGCCGCAACCGCCGCAAGTACAACCAGTTGGTGCAGGTCGATACCGTCAATGGGATCGATCCCGAAGAGGCAAAGCAGCGCCCGCACTTTAATAAGCTCACGCCGCTGTATCCCAATCAGCGCCTGCGCTTGGAAACGGACCCGAAGATCCTGACCACCCGCGTCATCGACCTGATTATGCCGATTGGTAAGGGTCAACGCGCGCTCATCGTCTCGCCGCCGAAGGCCGGTAAGACCACGATCTTGCAAAACATCGCGAATGCGATTGCTACCAATAACCCCGAGTGCTACCTCATGGTGGTGCTGGTGGATGAGCGCCCTGAAGAGGTCACGGACATGCAGCGTTCCGTGAAGGGCGAGGTCATTTCTTCGACCTTTGACCGCCCGCCATCAGAGCACACCTCTGTCTCCGAGCTGGCCATCGAGCGCGCAAAGCGCTTGGTGGAGCAGGGCAAGGATGTCGTGGTGCTGCTGGATTCCATCACCCGCTTGGGCCGCGCGTACAACAACTCCTCCCCGGCATCGGGCCGCATCTTGTCTGGTGGTGTGGATTCCAATGCGCTCTACCCACCAAAGCGCTTCTTGGGCGCTGCCCGCAATATCGAAGAGGGCGGTTCGCTGACCATCATCGCCACCGCGATGGTGGAGACCGGTTCTACCGGCGATACCGTCATCTTCGAAGAATTCAAGGGGACGGGTAACGCAGAGCTGAAGCTGGACCGCGGGATCTCGGAGCGCCGCGTATTCCCGGCTGTGGACGTCAACCCCTCCGGTACCCGCAAGGACGAGCTCCTGCTAGTGCCTGAAGAGGCGCGCATCATGACCAAACTGCGCCGCATCCTGTCGGCTCTGGATTCCCACCAGGCAATTGACCTGTTGATCAAGCAGCTTAAGAAGACCCGCTCGAATGGCGAGTTCCTCATGCAGGTAGCTTCTTCTGCACCGATGGCAGCGGATAAGGACGAGGAAGACTATGTCTAATCAAGTTTCCATGGTTGATGACATTGTGTCGGAATACCAGGGCATTGAAATGCAGATGGGCGACCCAGAAGTCGCCGGCGATCAGCAGGCTTTTCGCAAGCTGTCCAAGCGGTACGCGGAGTTGCGCCCCATCATCATGGTCAACGATGAGCTGACCCAGGCGCGCGAGGATCTCGCGGACGCCAAGGAGATGGCTTATGAAGACCATGACTTCCAGGAAGAAGCGGACCGCCTAGCCGAGTCTGTGGAAGAGCTGGAAGAAAAGTTGGCTGACCTGCTCGCCCCGCGCGATGAGCAGGACTCGGAAGACATCATCATGGAGATCAAGGCCGGTGCCGGCGGCGAAGAGGCCGCGCTCTTTGCCGGCGACTTGGCCCGCATGTACGAGCGTTTTGCCGATAAGATCGACTTTAAGTGGGAGGTCTTGGGCCTTAACGAATCCGACTTGGGCGGCGTGAAGGACATGACTATCTCCTTCCGCGCTAAGTCTCCGACGCGCGATGGCGCATGGTCCGTCTTCAAATTCGAAGGCGGCGTGCACCGCGTGCAGCGCGTGCCGGTTACGGAATCGCAGGGGCGCATTCAGACTTCTGCCGCCGGTGTGCTGGTGTACCCGGAGCCCGAAGAGGTCGAATCGGTCAATATCGATGACAAGGATATCCGCGTCGACGTGTACCGTTCCTCCGGTAAGGGCGGCCAGGGCGTGAACACCACCGACTCGGCGGTGCGCATTACCCATCTGCCCACGGGGTTGATTGTTACCTGCCAGAAGGAACGTTCGCAGATCCAGAACAAGGCCCGTGCCCTGCAGGTGCTGCAGGCTCGCCTGGACCAGATGGAACGCGATGCTCGCGAGGCCGAGGCTGGCGAGCAGCGCGCCTCCCAGGTGCGCACCATGGATCGCTCCGAGCGCGTGCGCACCTATAACTGGCCGGAAAACCGCATTACGGATCACCGCATTGGCTACAAGGCCAATAACCTGGATTCCGTGTTGAACGGCGATATGCAGGATCTCATCAAGGCCCTGCAGGACCAGGAGCGCGCCGAGCGCCTTGAGGCTGAGAAATAAGAGCGGTCGATGGATTCGTACGGTGAGGCGCTGCGCCATGGGGTGCAGCGCCTTCGCGTTGCTGGAGTAGGAAGCCCCGAATGGGATACGCGCATCCTCATCTCGCACCTCATTCACTGCGGGCATTTGGATATTCCGCTGCATGAGCCACCCATGCCCGGCTTCCAGGTTGCCTTCGAGGCGCTTTTGCGCAGGCGGGAACAGCGCGAGCCGCTGCAATACGTGCTGGGCACGGCGTGGTTTGGGCCCCTAGATCTAAAGGTGGGCCCAGGCGTGTTCATTCCGCGCCCGGAAACGGAGGTGATGGCGGACTGGGCGGTCCACCACGCACCAGGCCGGCGCATGGTGGATTTGTGCTCAGGTTCGGGCGCGCTGGCGCTCTACCTGCAGCATTACGTACCGCAGGCGGAAGTGAGGGCGGTCGAGCTTTCCGATGCCGCCCTCGAATTCACCCGCGCCAATGCCCACGGCACTCGGGTAGAGGTGGTGCAAGCGGACGCGACCGACAGTCAGACTCTGGCGGACTGGAATGGCACGGTCGATCTCATAGTGAGCAACCCGCCTTATGTACCGGAAGATCCGAACTTGCAACCGGAGGTGTATCACGATCCGCACGTGGCCGTCTTCGGTGGCGATGACGGCATGGGAGTAATCCGCGGGTTGATTCCCACCATCGCCAGGCTTTTGCGGCCTGGTGGGGTCATGGCGATTGAACACGACGATACGACTGGCGATGCAGTGCGCGATGCGGTGCGTGACCACGGTGGCTTTTCCCATATCGCGCCGCTTAGGGACCTAACAGGCACGCCGCGCTTTATTACCGCGCGGCGCGCGGTAGACTAAGGCATCACCGTCGGGCAAGAAGGGGACTATTGATGCAAGGAAAAATTTATAATTGCGCCGATGACGCCGAGCGTGAGGAAGGCGTGAGCATCGCCACCAAGGCCGCCAAGTCTGGGCGGCTTGTGGTCATGCCCACCGATACGCTGTACGGTTTGGGCTGCGATGCCTTCGACAATGACGCGGTAGCTAATCTGCTTGCCACCAAGCAGCGTGGGCCGGATATGCCGGTTCCCGTGCTCGTCGGCTCCTGGAACACCGTTCGCGGCCTCGTCGCCTCGTACCCCGATTCCACCCGTGACCTCGTCGAAGCCTTTTGGCCAGGCGGACTATCCATCGTGGTGCCGCAGGCGCCGTCCCTGCCGTGGAACTTGGGAGATACCCGCGGTACCGTCATGCTGCGGATGCCCCTTCACCCGATTGCCATCGAGCTGCTGCGCGAGGTGGGGCCGATGGCGGTTTCTTCTGCGAATATCTCTGGACACCAACCACCAACCACGGCGCAAATGGCCAAGGGCCAATTGGGCAAGGCCGTCACCGTGTATTTGGACGGGGGAGAGACGGCCATCGGCAAGCCCTCCACCATCATCGACCTTTCCGGTGACCATCCATTCCTGCTGCGCGAAGGTGCATTATCCGCGGAGGAGATTGGCGAGGTCCTCGGCGTCTCTGCTGACTCGTTGCGCACCCGGCCCCAAGGATAGAAGGAGCATTTCGCGTGAGCGGCACTGGCGTACCGCTGCGCGAGTTGGCCTTGGTCATCCTCGTTGCAGCGACATTTACCTACCTGACCACCGGAGTGGTGCGATCCTTTTTGGTCCGCACGGGCCGGGTGGCAGAAATCCGCCTGCGCGATTCCCACTCCCAGCCGACGCCCCGCATGGGTGGGCTCGCCATGTTTACCGGTTTTGGCGCGGCGATATTCCTCGCCGCCCAGCTTCCAGCCTTGACTCGCGGGTTTATGCCGGTGACTCCAGAGATGAGTGCGGTGTTGTGGGCGGCGCTGGCCATCGTGCTTTTGGGTATTGCCGATGACTACTTGGAACTCGGGGCCCTCATCAAGCTTTTTGGGCAGCTCTTTGCCGCCGCCCTTATGAGTGGTCTGGGTCTGACGTGGACGCTGCTCTTTATCCCCTTCGGTGGCGGCACCACGGTAGTGCTCGACCAGATTCAAAGCACCCTCCTTACCGCTTTCTTCACGGTCCTTCTCATCAACGCCATCAACTTCGTTGACGGCCTCGATGGCCTAGCCGCAGGCCTTGGGCTCATCGCGGGCGGCGCTATTCTAATATTCTCGCTGACCGTCCTGCATGACCAAGGCGGAGCGGTATCGGCGTATCCACCTGCTATTATCAGCGCCGCTTTGGTGGGAATGTGTGCAGGCTTTTTGCCCCATAACTTTGAACCCTCCCGAATTTTCATGGGCGATTCCGGCTCTATGCTTATCGGGCTCTTGCTCGCCGCGGCCTCCACCTCCGCGTCCGGCAAGATCAACATGTCCCTCTACGGCACCGTGGACATGGTGGCGCTTATGTCACCTATCCTCGTGGTGATCGCTGCGGTGTTTATTCCAGTCTTAGACCTTGTCTGGGCAGTAATTCGCCGCCTATCACAGGGGCGCTCGCCATTTTCTGCGGATAAGGCGCATATCCACCACCGCCTTTTGTCTCTGGGGCATACGCACCGGCGCACCGTGCTGGTGTTGTACCTCTGGGTTTCCGCGGTGGCCTTTGGAGCGGTGTCGTTTTCCATCGTGCCAGCCCCAGTGGCGATCGGCCTGTCCATCATGGCGCTGTTAGTTGCCTTTGGTGCGACGCTGATTCCACTGCGGCAGGGCAAGATTGGTCTCAGGTCGTCGGATGACTGCGTAGTACGTGACTCACCGAGCGCGTGAGGTAGGGTGAATGTCCGTGAGTGACACAACGGAAAATGCTAATTTCGATGACCCGCGCCTGCCGCTGCAGCGTGCCGTAAAGAAAGGGTCTACCGCCCTCGGCATCTTTACCATCATTTCTCTCGCCGTCTGGGGTGGGGCACAGGGTGTCGCCGGGCTCTGGGGCGTTATCGTCGGCGCTGCCCTCGGCGGTGGCTTTGTCTTGTTTACCGCGCTCTCGGTGCTCTTTACCGCCCACTCGACGCCCTCCACCACCATCGCGGTGGTATTGGGCGGTTGGCTAATCAAGCTGATCGTCTTGATTGGCGTCCTAGCCATTATTCGGGACATGGATTTTTATGACACGTGGGCGCTATTTCTTACCGTCGTCGTAGCACTCATCGTTACCTTAGGCTCTGAGGTCTGGGCCGTGGTCACCTCCAGGATTACCTACGTGTCCTGAGTAGGGCAAAAAGAGTTAAGCCGTCGCGCATTGGGATTGCTCGGCGGCCTTTTTGTGCCCGCATGCTGGCATTAATGGAAGTAGTCCACCCCCGAGGGGGTGTGTTGGTCCGAGGGTGTGATCAACTGCACGTTTGTGAATTGGGCAGGAATAGCGCGGTTTTGTATGGCAAAAGGTGGAAATGGCGCTATCGGGTGTGGCCTATGGGGCCCCCACGTGCAAAAACTGTTGATCCAGCTGATACGATTTGCAACGGGTTACCGCGGGGTTAAGTGTTGCGCTTAAATCCTGCAACGGTAAATCCCTGTCTTGTTCACGCTGATGTGCGACGGAGTCCGTGTTCAAGGCAGAGAGTTTGAGACGTCCATCGCACCACAGAAGCCAGCAATTGGCTGTGTGGCCCGAACACGGGAGAGAACGCTGAGCGTTACAACATTGGCTATGAAAGGGCACTTCCATACGCCCGATCTAGGTGAAGAATTCTTCCCGGGGCAAATTGATGCCGACCATCTGTTTTTTGGCGACTTCGCCAATGGATGGTTCGCGCTTGATCGCCTGATGCTGATTCGCATTTTGATGACGCTAATTGTGGTGATCCTTTTCTGGGCTGCCTTTAAGAACCCTAAGTTGGTTCCTTCTGGCATTCAGAATGTTGGCGAGAATGCGGTCGATTTCGTCCGCGTCCATATCGCCGAGGACATTTTGGGTAAGAAGGAGGGAAAGCGATTCCTGCCAATTATCGCTAGCATCTTCTTCGCGGTTCTGTTTATGAACGTCGCGACCGTTATTCCGGGGCTTAACGTCTCGCCCAACGGTCGTATTGGTATGCCAATTGTTTTGGCAGCCGTTTCGTACATCGTCATGATTTACGCCGGTGCCAAGCGCTATGGCTTTGGTAAGTTCATTCGCTCCTCAGTAGTGATTCCGAACTTGCCACCGTTATTGCACGTTTTGGTGGTACCGATTGAGTTCTTCTCTACGTTCATTCTGCGACCGGTTACCCTTGCAATTCGTCTCATGGCGAACTTCCTTGCTGGACACATCATCCTGGTTCTTCTCTTCTCTGCTACGAACTTCTTCTTCTGGCAGCTAAATGGTTGGACCGTCCTGTCTGGGCTAACCGTGGTCTTGGGCTTGGCTATGAGCCTGTTCGAGATCTTGGTCATCTTCTTGCAGGCGTACATCTTCGCCCTGTTGACGGCGGTGTACATTGAGTTGTCCTTGCACGCTGATTCGCACTAAGGACGAGGTCGACGAGCGCGACCGAGTAATCCACCTAATTACACAACACTGACATTCGGTCCGGTTCGGACTGAAGATTTTTACGAAAGGGAACGACTTTCACCATGAACGAAATCATTCTGGCACAGGATGCTGCTACGACGTTCGAAGGCTTCGGCACCATCGGCTACGGCCTGGCTGCTATTGGCCCTGGTATCGGTATCGGCATCGTCGCCGGCAAGACCGTTGAGGCTATGGCTCGCCAGCCGGAGATGGCCGGTCAGCTGCGTACCACCATGTTCCTGGGTATCGCCTTCACCGAGGCCTTGGCCCTTATCGGCCTTGTCGCCGGCTTCCTGTTCTAAAAGTACGAGTTTTCCAAACCGAAACTTTTAAGACGGGAGACCTATGAATAACGTCGTTTATTTGCTTGCAGCAGAGGGCGAGGAGAACCCAGGTTCGGGTAGCTTCTCCGTTCTTCTGCCCAAGAACTATGACATTTTCTGGTCTTTGCTGTGCTTCATCGTAATTCTCTGGTTGTTCTGGAAGTTCGTACTTCCTCGTTACACCAAGTTGCTCGAAGAGCGTGAAGACCGGATTGAGGGCGGCATGAAGCGCGCTGAGGCTCAACAGGCCGAGGCTAAAGCTGCTCTAGAAAAGTACAATGCTCAGCTGGCTGATGCCCGCGCAGAGGCAGCCGAGATCCGCGAGCAGGCGCGCGAGCGCGGCAAGCAGATCGAGGCTGATGCGAAGAGCCAAGCGGAAGAGGAATCCCGCCGCATCGTCGCCAATGGCGAAAAGCAGTTGGAAGCTTCTCGTTCGCAGGTTGTTACTGAGCTGCGTTCCGAAATGGGGCAGAACTCCATCAACTTGGCAGAAAAGATTCTGGGCGGCGAGCTATCTGACGCCTCCAAGAAGTCCTCTACCATCGATGGATTTTTGTCCGAGCTCGACTCTGTGGCACCGGCCGGAAAGTAGGCAACTATGAAGGCAGCTAGCCGCGAAGCACTCGCGAACTCACAATCCCGTGTGGATGAAATCCTCGCTGGCGATAAGAACGTCGCTAGTGCAGTCCAAGCGGGCCTGGACATTTTTGAGGTCGTCGACGTTCTCGATGGGGACCGCGAATTGCGTGTGTCCTTCATTGACGTTGCGGCCCCGGCCGAAGCACGCAAGTCCTTGGCCGAGAATCTCTTTGGCTCCAAGGTTTCTGCCGGTGCTTTGAGCATCTTGCAGGAAGCTGCGGCGAACCAGTGGTCTTCGCCAAAGGACTTCGTCAACGGGCTTGTATCCTTGGGTCGCCGCGCATTGCTGCGCGCCGCCGAGGCGCAGGGCCAGTTGGGCCAGGTCGAAGACGAGCTTTTCCGCTTGGCGCAGATTCTGGACCGCGAGGGCGAGCTTACCCAGCTGCTTTCCGATCGAACTGCTGAATCCGCACGCAAGCGCGGATTGCTGGCAAACGTGCTCTACGGCAAGGTGACGATGTTTACTGAAGCGCTCGCGCTGCAGGCCATTAGCCGCCCAGAGCAGAACCCCATTGATGACGTAGCGGGATTGGCCGATACTGCAGCAGCCCTGCAGGATCGCACCATCGCACGCGTGGTCGCTGCGGGTGAATTGAATGAAGGCCAGCAGGCAGTACTCGCTGAGAAGCTGGGCAAAATTTATGGTCGTGCGATGTCCATTCACTCTGAGGTTGACACCAGCCTCCTCGGTGGCATGCGCATCCGCGTCGGCGATGAAATCATCGACGGTTCGACGGCAGGCAAGATTGCCCGCTTCCGCGCCCAGATGGTGTAGCCGAAACGACAGAAACGATTTAAGTAAGTGCTGGAAGATACTACCGAGAGCAGGAAGAACATGGCGGAGCTGACGATCTCCTCCGACGAGATCCGTAGTGCGATTGCGAACTACACCTCGAGCTACTCCGCGGAGGCCTCCCGTGAGGAGGTCGGCGTGGTCATTTCGGCAGCTGACGGTATTGCGCAGGTTTCTGGCCTGCCATCCGTTATGGCGAATGAGCTGCTCGAGTTCCCCGGCGGCGTAATTGGCGTCGCACAGAACCTTGACACCAATTCCATTGGTGTCGTGGTGCTGGGTAACTACGAGTCCCTCAAGGAGGGCGACGAGGTTAAGAGGACCGGCGAGGTCCTTTCCATCCCCGTGGGCGAGGACTTCCTCGGCCGCGTTATTAACCCACTGGGCCAGCCCATCGACGGCTTGGGCCCAATCGAAAGCGAAGAGGAGCGCGTCCTCGAGTTGCAGGCACCTTCGGTGCTGCAGCGCCAGCCGGTTGAAGAGCCAATGCAGACCGGCATCAAAGCTATCGATGCGATGACCCCGATTGGCCGTGGTCAGCGTCAGCTGATCATTGGTGACCGTAAGACCGGTAAGACCGCGGTGACCATCGATACCATTTTGAACCAGAAGGCTAACTGGGAGTCTGGCGACAAGGACAAGCAGGTCCGTTGTATTTACGTCGCCATCGGTCAGAAGGGCTCGACCATCGCCAGCGTGCGCCGTACCCTTGAGGAGCACGGCGCGCTGGATTACACCACCATCGTGGCGGCCCCAGCTTCTGATTCCGCCGGCTACAAGTGGCTGGCACCGTTCTCCGGTGCTGCATTGGGCCAGCAGTGGATGTACCAGGGCAACCACGTCCTGGTTATCTACGATGACCTGACCAAGCAGGCTGAGGCGTACCGCGCAATTTCGCTGTTGCTGCGCCGCCCGCCGGGACGCGAGGCCTACCCAGGCGACGTCTTCTACCTGCACTCCCGCTTGCTGGAGCGCGCTGCCAAGCTTTCCGATGACATGGGTGCCGGTTCTATGACCGCACTGCCCATCATCGAAACCAAGGCTAATGACGTCAGTGCCTTTATTCCGACCAACGTCATTTCCATTACTGACGGTCAGGTCTTCTTGGAGTCCGACCTCTTCAACCAGGGTGTTCGCCCGGCTATTAACGTCGGTGTGTCCGTCTCCCGTGTTGGTGGTGCGGCCCAGACCAAGGGTATGAAGAAGGTTGCGGGTAACCTCCGTCTCGACCTGGCTGCATACCGTGACCTGCAGGCATTCGCAGCTTTCGCCTCCGACCTTGACTCTGCGTCCAAGGCGCAGCTGGAGCGCGGCTCCCGCCTGGTCGAGCTGCTGAAGCAGTCCGAATCCTCGCCGCAGCCGGTGGAATACCAGATGGTATCTATCTACCTCGCCGAGGCAGGCATCTTCGACGTCGTTCCCGTCGAAGACGTTCGCCGCTTCGAGGTCGAGGTGCACGAGTACCTCAACGCCAATACTCCAGAGGTCTTTGAGCAGATCGCCGGCGGCAAGGCGCTTAGCGATGAGTCCAAGGAAGCACTCGAGGCCGCAGCCAAGGAGTTCGCTCCTAGCTTCCGCACCTCCGAGGGCCACAATTTGGGCACCGAAGAGCCTGTAGATCCTTTGGACGAAAACGACGTGAAAAGCACCGAGCTCAACGTCTCCCGGAAGACGGCTAAGTAGAGTTCAGCTCTCGTAATTAACCGTCTATATGAAAGAAGGGAGGAGAAACGATGGCTAATCTTCGCGAATTACGCGACCGCATCCGGTCCGTGAACTCGACTAAGAAGATCACTAAAGCCCAGGAGCTCATTGCTACCTCGCGCATTACCAAAGCGCAGACTCGGGTGGAAGCCTCTCAGCCGTACGCGATTGAGCTGACCAATGTCATGAACAGGTTGGCTGCAGCGTCGACGCTAGAGCACCCTATGCTGCGCGAGCGTGAAGACGGCAACGTCGCCGCGATTCTCGTAATCACCTCTGACCGAGGCATGTGCGGTGGCTACAACAACAACGTCTTCAAGAAGGCAGCCCAGCTCAAGGCCCTCCTCGAAAGTAAGGGCTACGAGGTAGTTCGCTACGTCACCGGCAGCAAGGGCATCGGCCACTACAACTTCCGCGAGGAAGAGGTAGCGGGCAGCTGGGATGGTTTCTCTCAGGATCCAACCTGGGAGGGCACCCACGATGTGCGTCGCCACATGATCGATGGCTTCGTTGCTGGTTCTAAGGGCACTACCAAGGGCCGCGAGGGCCTGCACGCGGAAGGTGAAGGCGCAGGTGTCACCGGCTTTGACCAGGTGCATGTGGTCTACACCGAGTTTGAGTCGATGCTGACTCAAACCGCGCGTGCGCAGCAGCTTTTGCCTGTTGAGCCGGTAGTGCAGGGCGAGGAGTACGAGATGGGTGACTCCGCACTGGAGGATCCGGAGCCAGCAGATAACATTTCCGCGGACTTCGAGTTCGAGCCGGACGCGGATACCCTGATGGAAGCGCTGCTTCCGCAGTACGTCTCGCGTATCCTGTTTGCTATGTTCTTGGAGGCTTCGGCTTCCGAGTCCGCTGCACGCCGTACAGCTATGAAATCTGCTACTGACAACGCAACCGAGATTGCCAATGACCTATCTCGTGTGGCCAACCAGGCCCGTCAGGCACAGATTACCCAGGAAATTTCAGAGATCGTCGGTGGCGCTGGCGCGCTATCTGACAGCGCAGAAAGTGACTAGATTATGACTACAGCTCTGCAAGAGCAGAATGCACAGTCTTCGGCAGTCGCCGGTCGTGTCGTGCGCGTCATCGGTCCGGTGGTGGACGTGGAATTCCCACGCGAGGCACTTCCGGCCCTGTACAACGCACTCCACGTCGAGATTAAGCTCGAAGCTGTGGCAAAGACCGTCACCCTTGAGGTCGCTCAGCACCTCGGTGACAACCTCGTTCGTACCGTGTCCATGGCACCTACCGATGGCCTTGTCCGTGGCGCCGAGGTAGTCGACTCCGGAGAGCCTATCTCCGTTCCCGTCGGCGACGTTGTCAAGGGCCACGTCTTTAACGCCCTCGGTGACTGCCTCGATGAGCCGGGCCTCGGCCGCGATGGCGAGCAGTGGGGCATCCACCGCGAGCCACCAGCGTTCGACCAGCTCGAAGGCAAGACCGAAATCCTCGAGACCGGCATTAAGGTCATTGACCTGCTGACCCCATACGTTAAGGGCGGCAAGATCGGCCTCTTCGGTGGTGCAGGTGTGGGTAAGACCGTCCTGATTCAGGAAATGATTACCCGTATTGCCCGCGAGTTCTCCGGTACGTCGGTCTTCGCCGGCGTCGGCGAGCGCACCCGTGAGGGCACCGACCTCTTCCTGGAAATGGAAGAGATGGGCGTTCTGCAAGATACCGCACTTGTCTTCGGCCAGATGGACGAGCCACCAGGAGTTCGTATGCGCGTGGCTCTGTCCGGCCTGACCATGGCGGAGTACTTCCGCGATGTGCAGAACCAGGACGTGCTGCTGTTCATTGACAACATCTTCCGTTTCACCCAGGCCGGTTCCGAGGTATCCACCCTGCTGGGTCGCATGCCTTCCGCCGTGGGCTACCAGCCAACCTTGGCTGATGAAATGGGTGTGTTGCAGGAGCGCATTACCTCCACCAAGGGTCGTTCCATTACCTCTCTGCAGGCCGTTTACGTGCCTGCCGATGACTACACTGACCCGGCCCCAGCCACGACCTTCGCTCACTTGGATGCGACGACCGAGCTGGACCGTGCCATTGCTTCTAAGGGTATTTACCCGGCAGTGAACCCGCTGACCTCTACCTCTCGTATCCTCGAGCCAGGCATCGTGGGCGAGAAGCACTACGAGGTAGCACAGCGTGTCATCGGTATTCTGCAGAAGAACAAGGAACTGCAGGACATCATCGCCATCCTTGGTATGGACGAGCTGTCTGAAGAAGACAAGGTGACCGTGCAGCGTGCCCGCCGTATCGAGCGCTTCTTGGGCCAGAACTTCTTCGTTGCGCAGAAGTTCACCGGCTTGGAGGGCTCCTACGTGCCGCTGCAGGACACCATCGATGCCTTCGAGCGCATCTGCAACGGTGAGTTTGACCACTACCCAGAGCAGGCCTTCAACGGCTTGGGTGGCTTGGACGACGTCGAAGCTGCATACAAGAAGTTGAACGAGAAGTAGGGAGAGGCACATGGCTGACATCACCGCCGAATTGGTTTCCGTCGAGCGCTCATTGTGGTCTGGTCAGGCCTCCATAGTGACGGCTGAGACCACCGAGGGTGAGATCGGCGTGCTTCCCGGTCACGAGCCTGTGATCGGTCAGTTGATCGACAATGGCGTAGTGACCATCCACCCAGTTGATGGCGCGCGGCGCGTTGCCGCCGTCCAGGGTGGCTTCCTCTCCGTTACCCAGGACAAGATTACCGTCCTCGCTGATTGGGCCATCTGGTCCGATGAGGTGGATGAGGCCAAGGCGGAAGAGGACTCCTCTTCGGCTCATGAGCTCACCAAGTCCCGCGGTGAGGCTGCATTGCGTGCACTTCGCCGCGCAGCAAAGGCTGAATAAACCTTGGATTGGTAGGAGAGGGCAGCAATAGCCGCCCTTCCTGCTCTCAGAAGAGCGCACCGGAATTTATCCGGTGCGCTTTTCACGTTTTCTTTGCCTTTTCTTATTGGCGCAGAAGCGGAATCAGGCGCTACAATCCAAATAAATGTTCTTTCACTAACCAAGGATGGCGTGTGGAGCCCATGAATTCAACGGTTATCTCGGTGGTCCTGTGGGCCTTAGCGTTGGTGGTACTGCTGGTAGTCCTGCTGGCGGCCCTGCGATTTTTTACTCTGCGCTCGCGGGGAACCGCGGTATTACTGCGCTCAATGCCGGCGAAGGATAGCTTTTCTTGGCGCCACGGCGTGCTGCGCTATACCGGAGAAGTTGTAGAATACTTCAAGCTGCGCTCCGTATTCCCACGCTATAACTTGTGGTTTAATCGCCTCGACATCACCATTTTGAACTCTCGTTCTTTGGATGATGACGAGGCTTCTTTCATGTCTGATGCCACCGAGGTGGTGCACTTTAGCACCGGGGATGCGGAATACGAGCTGGCTTCCGATGCCCGCGGGATCATGGCCTTCGAAGCTTGGGTAGAGGCGGCGCCGTCCAAGCGGCAACAACGCTTCGACTACAAGCAGTTGCGAGAGCGAGCCACCCGGCAGTCCAAGCGCCAATAGCAACAGGCTAGGGTAGTAGCCATGCGCTTAGTAATCGCCCGTTGTTCAGTTGATTACGTGGGACGGCTCGACGCCCACCTGCCCTTGGCGGACCGCCTGCTCATCGTCAAAGCAGACGGCTCGGTATCGGTTCATGCCGATGACCGCGCGTATAAGCCGCTGAATTGGATGACGCCGCCGTGTACGGTGCAAGAATCCGCCATCGAGGACGTGGATGGCAATGACACCGGCGAGGTCTTGTGGCTAGTGGAAAACCCGAAGGGTGAGCAATTGCGCATCACAATCGCGGAAATCCACGAGGATATCTCCTATGACATGGGCGAAGACCCCGGCCTAGTAAAGGACGGCGTGGAGGCGCACCTACAGGAGCTTTTGGCCGAAAAGATCGACACGCTGGGCTCCAATTTCACCCTCGTGCGCCGCGAGTATCCCACGGCCATTGGCCCAGTGGACATCATGGCTAAAGATGCGGATAACCGGAATATCGCCGTAGAAGTCAAGCGTCGCGGTGGCATCGACGGAGTAGAACAATTGACCCGCTACCTTGAGCTATTGAATCGCGATGAGTTAATCGCGCCTGTATCTGGCATCTTTGCGGCGCAAGAGATCAAACCACAGGCCCGAACGCTGGCCGAAGACCGCGGCATCCGCTGCGTGGTTTTGGATTACCAAGAGCTGCGCGGACTCGAGTCGAAAGAATTGCGGTTGTTTTAATGCCACGGCGAAATAGGCGAAAACCACAGGAATTCCGGCCGCTGCCCAAGGACGGCTCCACCTTCTTTGGTTCGCAGACGGTCGAGGGCCCCAGCTGGACGCACGGGGAGCCCTATATTATGCGGCACATCGGTTCCGCGCGGGCGCAAAAATTCTATATCTGCCCTGGGTGTAACCAAAATATTCCGCCTGGGGTGGCCCACATCGTCGCCTGGCCGCGCGATACCGGAAGGCAGGGCGATGACCGCCGCCATTGGCACCGGCATTGCTGGGAGCGAAGGTAGACTTGCGGGCATGATTGTTGCATTTTCAGTAGCACCCGCAGTGGTGGATAATGACTCCGGCGAGATGGCTGATGCCGTGGCGGAGGCGGTCCGCGTGGTGCGGGAATCCGGCCTGCCCAATGAAACCAACGCCATGTTTACCCTTGTAGAAGGCGAGTGGGACGAGGTTTTCGGCACGATTAAGAAAGCCACCGAAGCAGTGCGTGCGGTATCGCCGCGCACCTCGTTAGTGATCAAGGCCGATATCCGCGAAGGCGTGACGAATCAATTGACAGATAAAGTAGACGCCGTGAATCGTCGTTTAGCTAAGGAGGATTAATGACTTCTGCGAATAATGCTTATGTAGGCGGCGCCCTCGATCTTAGCCAGGTCAAGGCGCGTGCGGAAGCCCGCCAGCAGGCGCAGGAGCAGCCGCAGGCTAGTGGAGTCCAGCCATTTTTTACCGTCACCGAGGCGAATTTCGAGACCGAGGTGGTGCGCCGCTCCACTGAGGTGCCGGTCGTCGTCCTTATCGGCACCCCGCGCTCTACCCAATCCGACCAGCTGAAGCAGGACCTGCAGGAATTAGCCGCGGTGGGAAACCTAAGCTTCCTCGTAGGCTACGTGGATGCGGACGCCACTCCACAGGTCGCGCAGGCCTTCGGCGTGAAAAACCTGCCTACCGTGGTGGCCATTGGCGCCGGCCAACCGCTGACCAATTTCGAGGGAGCCCAGCCGAAGGAGGCCCTTAAGCAGTGGCTGGATAGCTTGGTAGAAAACGTTGGACCGCAGCTTAAGGGGCTCGAGTCTGCACCGGCCGCAGCGGAGGAGGAAGAAGAGGACGACCCTCGCCTGCAGGAGGCAGAATCCTTCCTGAACTCGGGCGATTTCGATGGCGCTATTAAGGTCTACGAATCCATCTTGGAAGCGGAACCGGATAATACCCAGATTAAGCAGGCGCGGGACACAACGAAGCTTCTCAAGCGGCTGGACCCAGCCAATCAATCCGAGGACCCGATTGCTGCCGCGGATGGGGATAAGGGGGACATCGGCAAGCAGCTGCGTGCCGCCGATGCCGAAGTCGTCGCAGGTGCCCCTGAAAAGGCCTTTGACCGCCTCATCGAGGCCATGAAGGTTACCGCCGGCGATGAGAAGGCCCAGCTCAGGGAACGCCTGCTCGAGCTCTTTGGCCTCTTTGCCGGCAATGATCCGCGCGTTCTTGAAGCGCGTACGAAGCTGGCAAGCGCGCTGTATTAAAGCCGGCGGAGCTGTGTCAATTACTGCGGGCGGTGAATAGATCAGTCACAATGGAAGGCGTGAACGACGTAACCCCAACTGATCAAGACTGGCTCATCGACTTCCGTGGCGTGGAGCTTCGCCGCGGTGGCAAGAACTTGGTAGGGCCCGTGGACTGGCAGGTCGAACTCGATGAACGCTGGGTCATCATCGGGCCGAATGGTGCCGGAAAGACTTCCCTGGTGCGCATGGCGGCCGCGGAGGAATTTCCCTCCAAGGGCACGGCCTTTTTGATGGGCGAGCAAATTGGCAAGACCGATATGCGTGACCTGCGCGCGCTGATTGGTCTTTCCTCTGCTGCCGTGCAATCGCGCATTCCCGCGGATGAGCGGGTCTATGACCTCGTCATTTCCGCAGGTTACGCGGTTTTGGGCCGGTGGCGCGAAGAGTATCAAGACATGGACTTTTCCCGCGCCGATGACATCCTGGCCCAGGTTGGCGTTCGCCACCTAAAGGACCGGACGTGGACGACGCTTTCGGAAGGCGAGAAGAAGCGCGTCATCCTCGCCCGCGCTTTGATGTCCAATCCGGAGCTGCTCATCCTCGATGAGCCTTCTGCCGGTATGGACCTTGGCGGGCGCGAAGATCTCGTGGGATACTTGGGCGATCTCGCGATGGATCCGGACGCCCCAGCCATTGTCATGATTACCCACCACGTGGAAGAAATCCCGTACGGCTTTACCCACGCGATGCTTCTGGATGAAGGAAAAGTGGTAGCAAAGGGGCTCATTAACTCCGTGCTGACCTCGGGGAACCTATCCCAGGCCTTTCACCAACCCATCCAAGTAGATCGCATTGGGCAGCGTTACTTTGCCCGCCGGATATCTTAATGACCAACCAGATTCATGACCGACTCGATGCGATCGACGCCAGCGATACCACCGGGTTTAACGGTGGGCGCATGGCGGCGACCGTGCTCTTGCTTCGCGATGGCCCCGACGGGCTCGAGGTCTGGGTCCAAGAACGCGTGAGCACCATGCGTAACTACCCGGGCCATGCCGTATTCCCGGGCGGTGGGGTAGACCCGCGCGATTTCCCACCGCGTTCGTGGGACTCCGGCGAATTGTGGGCCGGAAAGTCCGTCGTGTCTATGGCTCGGCGGATGGGCGTGACCAAGTACAAAGCCCACGCCCTTGTCTTCGCTGCGGCCCGCGAGCTTTTCGAGGAATCCGGTACTTTGTTTGCGATCCGGGATGACGGCACGATTTCTAATGCGCGCCGATACCACCGCGAGCGTCGGCTCTTAGAAGACCACACCATCTCCTTTACCGAGTTCCTTAGCAATAACGGTATGCGCGTCGATGCCGATATGCTCCTCCCATGGGCCCGGTGGGTCGGACAAAGTAAAAACCATTGGTTCGATACTTTTTTCTTCGTCGGTCTGCTACCGAGCGGGCAGGAGCCGGACGGGGACACCCACGAGGCCGATGACGCTGGATGGTTTTCGCCGCAGCTTATCTTGGAGGGCTGGCGTGCTGGACTCGTCCGCCTCGTAGTTCCCACGTGGGCGCAGATGCAACGGTTATGCAAGTACTCCACCGTCCAAGAGGTGCTTGATGATGCTTCCTCGTCCGACCTTCGCCCCGTCATCGGCGACCTCCGCGACGATCCGCAATATGCGGAATATTTCGCCACCACCCCTACAGAGCGCATATGAGTTTTAACCTCGATGAAGTCCGTTTCTTAAGCGAGCATAACGCCGAACTGGCTAGCTGGGACTTGGAGCTGAGCAAGGCTTCGCAGCTGAAGGATTTGGAAAAGCTGAAAGCAGCCTACGGCGATTATGCGCGCTGTGCCATGGAGCTACTTACTGCTCGGCGGGGCGGAAAGTTGCCTGAGACCTGGTTAATGGATGCCGATTCCGCGCAGCAAGCCACCCCGCTACCCGTCGCACGATATCGTTCCGAGTTCTTGCAGCAGCGGGGAATGCGCACTGTCCACGATGTCACGTGTTCCATCGGCACCGAAGGCTATGCATCGTGCCTTGACTACTTCGGTTCCGATATCGATGCCTCCCGCCTTGCCATGGCCCGGCATAATTTAGATTCTGACTCTTTTTTTCAAGCAGATGCACTCACCACCACCTCTAAGGCGGATGTCATTATCGCCGATCCCGCCCGCAGGAAGGCAGGGCGGCGGATTTCTCGCCCGGAGGATTTGCTGCCACCGCTGCCGGACCTGATTGCCGCGCACAGGGACGCACACGTGGCCATCAAGTGTGCACCCGGCCTTGATTTTAGTGACTGGGACGGGTTGGTCACCGTCAGCAGCGTCGATGGGGCAGTTAAGGAAGCGTGCCTTTACACACCAGGCCTCGGAACGGGCAGGCACGCGGTGATGATTCAGGGCGAGTCAGTTGACGTTCTCACGGATGAAGAGCAGAACCTGCCTGAGGCTGGCGAAATCGGCACCTACCTCATTGATCCAGATGGGGCAGTGGTGCGCGCGGGACTTGTGCAGCACTATGCGGCGCGCGAGGGATTGCGGCAGATCGATCCGCGGATTGCGTACCTGACGGGTGAACGTATCCCGCGGGGACTGTCGGGATTTCCATTCATAGAAAGGGTCCCCCTAAAGCGCCTAAAATCGGTATTAAAATCTTATGATGCAGGTAGCCTAGAAATCCTTGTGCGCGGCGTCGATATTGACCCTGACCAGCTAAGAAAACAGATGAAGTTGAAGGGATCGCGGCCTTTCGCGGTCATCATTACGCGAATTGGCTCACAGGGTATCGCTTTGCTCTGCCAACCCCGAGTATTATCGTCCGAAGATAATTACGCAACATAAATCTATCGGAAAGGTGAGTGCCCCTAATGCCAACGATTGTGGCTCTGGTCAAGCATGTACCGGATACGTGGTCCACCAAATCTTTGGAGGATGACCACACCCTGGATCGCACCTCCGTGGACAACATCATTGATGAGATTAATGAATACTCCGTGGAACAGGCGTTACGCCTGCGCGATGATAATCCGGATGAAAACTACCGTGTAGTCGCTTTAACGATGGGCCCCGCACAAGCAGACGAGGCCCTTCGCAAGGCGCTTGCGATGGGCGCAGATGACGCGGTCCTTGTATCCGATGACGCCCTAGCCGGCGCGGATGCATTGTCTACCGCATGGACGCTGAATGCGGCGATTAACACGCTAGAGGATGTCCAATTGATCACCTTGGGCAATGAGGCTTCCGATGCCTCGACCGGAACGCTTGCCGGATTGCTCGCTGAGTACCGCCAACTGCCCGCATTGACCGAGCTGCACCAGGTGGAGCTTTCGGGCAGCACGGTAAAAGGCAGCCGCGAAGACGCCCGCGGAACCTGGGAGCTCGAGGCCGCCCTTCCTGCGATTGTTTCCGTCACCGATAAGGCGGATAAGCCGCGCTTCCCCAACTTCAAGGGACTTATGGCCGCTAAGAAGGCGGAGATCACCACTCTGAGCGTGGCCGACCTGGGCATTGATGCCATTGCGCCGACCACAACGGTCACTGAATCTTCCAAGCGCCCGCCGCGCACGGCTGGCGAGGTTATCTCTGAACCGCAGCCGCAGGATGCTGCGAAGAAGATTGCTGACTTCCTAGCCGCAAAGAACTTGATTTAGGAGTAGAAATGTCTCACGTTTACGTACTTGTTGAACACGATGCAGACAGCATTCTCCCCGTTACCGGTGAGCTCATTACCGCCGCACGCGAATTGGGGACGGTGTCTGCGGTGGTCGTCGGCAAGCAGGCAGATGCCTTCGATGCCGAACTAGCCGCGCTCGGTGCCGCCCAGCTGGTGCAGGCAACGGCGGAGGATTATGACCAGCGCCTGGTGACCCCTGAGGTTGATGCTTTGCATGCCCTGGGCGCAGCCAATCCGGCACCCATCGTTCTGGCCGCCAGCCCGACGAATAACGAGATTGCGGGCCGCCTGTCCGCTCGCTTGGCTTCCGGCGCGCTCGCGAATGTGGATTCCATCAAGGCGGATGGCTCTGCAACCATGACCATTTTCGGTGGCACTTACGAGACCACCTCGCAGGCTTCTGGCAGCTGCCCGATTTATACCCTGCAGCCGGGTTCCGTTGCGGCGGAGCCCCAGCAGGTGGAAACCCAGGCGGCCCCAATGCCACTGCCTGCGGAAACCGAGAAGGACGTCAAGGTTAATTCCTTTACTCCGGCCGAAAAGTCCGCCCGCCCCGAGCTCACCGCAGCCAAGGTCGTGGTTTCCGGCGGCCGCGGCGTCGGCGATAAATTCGGCGAGATCGTAGAGCCGCTTGCCGATGCCCTCGGTGGCGCCGTCGGCGCAACCCGCGACGTCGTCGATGAAGGCTTCTACGATGCCACCCACCAGGTGGGTCAGACAGGCGTGACCGTGTCGCCAGATCTCTACATCGGCCTGGGCATCTCCGGTGCCATTCAGCACACCTCGGGCATGCAGACCTCCGGCACCATCGTGGTGATTAACCAGGACCAGGATGAACCGTTCTTCCAGATCGCCGATCTCGGCGTCGTCGGTGACCTGCACGAGATCGCCCCAGCTTTGACCGAGGAATTGAAGGCGCGCCAGTAATGCCGCACTATTTCGACTACGCAGCAACCCAGCCGATGCGCCAATCCGCCATCGACGCATGGGTTGCCGCCTCCGGATCGCTCAATTCCAGCGCCCAGTACGCCTCTGGCCGCAGGGCACGCTCCGTGCTTGACGATGCCCGCGAGAAAGTCGCCTCCCTCCTCGGCTGCGAACCCATCGAGGTCATCTTTACTTCTTCCGGCACCGAGGCGGATAATATCGCTATTCAGGGCCTTTATGCGGCGGGAAACACCAACCGCATCATCTCGACGGATATTGAGCACCCAGCCGTGCGCGATACCGTTGGCAAGCTTGCCCAAGCCGGCGCCACCGTGGACCTGCTCCCCGTAGACCGCACCGGGCACATCAGCGACGGGGGCGCCTTCGCGGAGCCTGCCGATCTTGCTACCTGCATGTGGGCCAATAACGAAACCGGTGCGATTCAGCCCATCGAGGAGCTGGCCTCCCTCGCGCAACAATCCGGTATTCCCATGCATGTGGATGCGGTGCAGGTAGCGGGCAAGCTGCCCATCAATTTTGCGGAATTGGGCATCACAACGCTCGCCGCCAGCGCCCACAAGTTTGGCGGCCCGCGCGGTATCGGCGTGCTATTGGCCAAGCGCACCCCAGCGCCGCACCCGATATCCTATGGCGGCGGCCAAGAGCGCGGACTTCGCCCAGGCACGGTGGACGTCGCCAGCGCCTCCGCGCTTGCCGCTGCGTTGGAGGAGTCCATCGCCGAAAGCGCTGCCGAGGGCAAGCGCATCACTGGACTCCGGAACAAGCTGCGGGATGGGATCCTTTCTTCCATTGACAACGTCGTGGTGAATTCCACCGAGCCATGCTTGCCGTCGCACCTACATGTTTCTTTCCCCGGCACCGATGGCGACAGCCTCATTATGCTGCTGGATTCGCTGCAGATTGAGGCATCGACTGGCAGCGCCTGCAGCGCAGGCGTCAACCGCATGTCCCATGTGCTTTCTGCAATGGGTGTCAGCGAGGAAGAAGGAATCGGATCCCTCCGGTTTACCTTGGGGCGCCTTACCTCCGAAGACGATGTGGATTACGTGCTCGCGCACTTGCCAGATGTCGTTGCTCGGGCCCGCACGGTTTAGGTATCAGCCCTTTCTTTGGCAGCATTGCGCCGGGCGGCGATTGCCTGGGCAACGGTGAGCGCCCAGTTCTTATTCTTCGCCGCTAGCGGCCCCTGCGGTTCGTCGTATTCCCACCGCCCGTCTTGGAAGAGCCAGATAATGTCTCCGCTGTGCGGATCCATGATGTAAAAGGCGCTTTTATCCGTTTTTACATTGTGATGGTGCTGGCACAACGAGGCCAAATTTCCCGCCGTTGTTTTTCCTCCCTCTGAGAAATCAATCCTGTGGTCCTTCTGGCACTGGTATGCTGGGCGGTTGCACCCTGGCCAACGGCACACACCATCGCGACCTTCCACATAGGCACCGATGAGCGGCGGCGTGGAGTAGGCCGGGCTTACCCTTGTTGCCGCCTGGTCCATATCCCTTGTCGTAGTCGGGGTTAGCCGGTCTGCGGTATCAGGGTGTACCCATCCATAGCCCTGGATAAAACCGGGAGCCGCTTTTATATCGCTGGCGCGGTACATATATAGATGCACCTGAGATTTATCTTCGACGGTTCCGAGGATCAGCTGGGCTAGGGCATCGGCCTTGCTGATTCCGTGTTCTTCCGCCGTGCGCTGAACAACCTCGTCAATGAGGATGAGCGCGTCTTCGTCGAACTCTACGTTTAACCCTGCTCGTCCGCCCGCGGTGGGGTAGATGAAATAGGATTCATTACGCGCGTCCTCTTCCTCGGAGTCCTTGTCTCCCGTAGAGTCCGGGGATTCCATCGTGATGAGCCCGTTGAGCTTGCGGCGCAAGGCAGCATTTGATGGAAAACTTTGGCCCGGTTTTGTAGGGGTGAGGTACTTTTCTAATTCGGCGTCTATGCGTTGAAGGGTGCCGCTGTCTACTTCGCCTAGCTTACTTAAGACGGCGTCGATGGTGATAAGCCGAGAGAAGTCGAGGAAGTAGTAGGTTTCCTGCAGTAGTTGGGTGCGCGGCAACTCTTCTAAGCGGTACAGGGCCATGGTGATATCCCTCGTGCGCCGTTCGCTTGAGCCGGTGCGCCCGGCCAAGGTATGGCACGAGATATCGAAATCGTCTTCTAGGCTGGGTTTAATTTCCTTCCAGAGCAGGTAGTCGGACTTTCTATTGCAGGTGGCACTAACCGCGATGTCATCGTGTGGGTCGGTGATGAGGTAGTAGGGTTCCACGGCGATTATCCCCCGAATTTCGCACTAAGTTTCTAATTTCCATAGATTTACCATAAGGCAACCACTAGACCCGCGCAAGCTGAAAAGCGAATATATGTTCTAGATGGTACATTTCCAGCGATACTGTCTACGCGAGTGAAAAATTTGTCTCCATGATGCGTGTGTTGCACATGTGGTTAGTGTGAATGGTTGTTAGACTCTCGCGCATGACAACTATGAGGGCATTCCGCAAGAGCATCATCGCGATTATCACTGCAGTTGCAGTCACGGTGAGCGGGACCGCTGCCGCGCAGGCAGCACTGGGAACCAACGCACCGAAAGGCATTGATATTGCTGCCCACCAGCACCCCGGTGGCATGCCTATTGACTGGAATAAGGTGAAATCTGACGGCCAGTCCTTCGCCTTTGTTAAGGCAACCGAGGGTGGAGACTGGATTAACCCGCACTACGTTAAGGATATTCAGGCGGCCAATGTGCACGGCCTGAAGACTGGCGCATACCATTATGCGCGCCCGGCTGGCGATGCGAAGACGCAGGCTGCTAACTTTGCGGCGCAGATTGCGTTGGCGCCGAACCAGACGTTGCCGCCGGTGCTTGATATCGAGGTCTCCGAAGGCAAGTCGGCCTCCCAGCTGGAGAGCTGGATCGAGGAATTTACCTCCGAGCTCAAACATCTGACCAACCGCACCCCAATGATTTATACCTACAAGTACTTCTGGATGGGCGAGATGAATAACTCCCAGAAGTTCTCCAATATGCCACTGTGGTTGGCGGCATACCAGGATGAAGCCCCGGATCCAGTGGGTGGGTGGCAGAACCTGTCCTTCTGGCAGCGATCCGGATCAGGCAAGGTCGCTGGTATTCCCACCGACGTGGACATGAACCTCTTTAATGGCTCGAAGCAGCAGCTAGAGTCTTTTAGCGGCGGCAATTACGTTGATATTGGCGGCGCGCTCGATAGCCTCGTCCTCGACGATGGTGTGGACCTGAGCTCCGATAGCACGCCGCTGATTGGTGCAATCTTCGCCCTTGCGGCTGGTCTCATCGCAATGCCCCAGTTTGCCGATGCCGCCAAAGACGCCGGGCTCGATGCCCAGGCTGCTGAGGGCCTGGCAGATTTTGTGAAGGCTTTGGAAGACGAGGACGCTCTACCTCTCAAGCAACTTGGCAAGATGGCGGTTGGTGACTTCACCGTGAGCGACTTGGCGATGCTGCTAGAAAACGCTGGCCATGTCAATGGCGTCGACAAGGGCGAGGTCTCCGGCGCCCAAGTCGAAGAAGCCAAGGATGCCGCGAAGAAGGCCGGTGCCGATGTCCCCGACTTCGACGCTAATCAGGTGGCCGAGCTGCTCAATCGTGTGCTGAAGTAGCTCCCGCAAAGAATTTTCGGGTCCAGCTTTCATCCTTAAAGTGTGCGGGAACGGCCCCACCTAAGAGTGCCTTTGCCAGCTGAGCGGCTTGTATCGAGCCCTCAGCTGGCAGTTCTGTATCTGAGGCCAGCAAGATGATGTTTCCATACCGGCGTCCCTTGAGCATGGGCGGGTCAGCGATGACGGCGAGGTGGTCGAAGACCTCAGAGAGCCCGGCTAATTCTTGCTTCGCCAGCTGGAGATCCGAGTAGTCGCCGCAGTTGGCCACGTAGAGGCCGCCAGCTGAAAGAGATGACTTCACCGCGCGGAAAAACTCCACCGTCGTCAGATTTTTCGGGGTTTTATCCCCAGCGAATACATCGCGGATAATGATATCGCGGCTAGCGGGCAGAAAGCCTTCGGTTTCCTTTCGGGCATCGCCGGGGCGGATCTTGACGGTGGGGGAACGGGGGACATCGAAAAGCTCGCGGACTAATTCGCCCAGCTTGGCATCGAGCTCGACCACCGTATGGCGGCTGTCCGGCCACAGGTCGGCGAAGTAGCGTGGAAGTGAGCAGCCGGCCCCGCCGAGGTGGGTAACGCGGAGTTTATTGGGCGAGACCGTATTAAGCTGCTCTACCGCAGCTGCGATCCAACGCATGTATTCAAAGTCGAGTTCCTGCGGCTCGCCCAGGACGATATGGCTGCTAGGAACGCCATTGACGTTAAGGATATAGGCCCCGTCGCGGAATTCATCCGGCACGACCTCGGCGGTGCCAGTGGAGATCTCGTAGGTGCCGGTAATGCTTGACCTGTTCGCGGCTCGCTTTCTACCCATGGGATTCAAGCTTAGGGAATGGAATCGATTTAAGCTGCGTTGGGGCAAGGGAGTACACTTTCGGGCCTGTAGTCGAGGTATTTAAAAGGGGAATGCAATGCGAGTATTGGTAGCAATGTCTGGCGGCGTGGACTCATCTGTCGCCGCCGCCCGGGCGGTGGAGGCTGGCCACGATGTCGTCGGCGTGCACCTGGCGCTGCATAAGGACGCGCAGCAAACGCGCGAAAAGGCCCGCGGCTGCTGTTCGCTGGAGGATTCCGCCGATGCCCGCCGCATTTGCGATAAGCTGGGCATTCCGTTTTATGTCTGGGACTTTTCGGAGGAATTCAAGGAAGAGGTCATCACGGACTTCGTGGATTCTTATGCTCGCGGTGAAACCCCGAATCCCTGCCTGCGCTGTAATGAGAAGATTAAATTCCGCGCATTGCTGCAAAAGGGCATGGCCCTAGGCTTTGATGCCGTTGCGACCGGACACTACGCCACGCTTGATGATGACGGTTATATGCGCCGCTCAAAGGATGAGAATAAGGACCAGTCTTATGTGCTCGGCGTCATTTCTGCCGAGGAGCTGGAGCACTGCTTTTTCCCCATCGGTGATACCCCCAAGCCGCAGATCCGCGAAGAGGCTGCGGCGCACGGTTTTTCCACGGCGAAGAAGCCGGATTCTTACGACATCTGCTTCATTCCAGACGGCAATACCCAGCAGTTCTTGGGATCGCGCATCGGGCTTCGCCCCGGCATGATCGTGGACCAAGAGGGCACGGAGCTTAAGGAACATGATGGCGCGTGGAACTACACCATCGGCCAGCGCAAGGGCTTGGACATTAAAGCTCCAGCTGCTGATGGCCGCCCGCGCTACGTCACCGATATCGATGCTGCATCGGGCACGGTGACCGTCGGCGCGCGCGAGGACCTAGCGGTCACCGCCATCCATGCCGATCGCCTGAAGTACCTGCACCCTGGCATGGACGGCGACTTTGAGTGCGAGGTGCAGGTTCGTGCGCACGGTTCCGTAGTGCCGTGCCTCGCTCACGTGGACCGCGCCGCTGATTCGATGCGCTTGGAACTCAAGGAGCCACTGTCTGGCGTTGCCCGTGGACAGGCCGCGGTGCTGTACTTGCCTTCCCCCGATGACCTCGGCGATATCGTCATCGGTTCCGGCACCATCTGCGAGACCCTGTAGATGACGGGATTCGCACTCGGCCCCTTGCCCGGCACGTCCATGGCGGAGGCAGCGGACATCATCATTGGCGAGACCGAGCTCCCCGCCATCCCGCAGCTGCCGGAACGCGGGCTGGGCTCCGATTCGGTAGGGCGCACCGCCAGCATGCTCGAGGCCATCACCATTGACCGCGGGCCCCGTTCCTGGCGCATGACGGCTCGGCCCCAGCTGCTTACCCGCCGCGCGTGGGATCGCCTCGAGCGCGACCTCGATGAGGTGCAGCAGGTCTGGGGAGAGACCGTCCCTCGCATCAAGGTGCAGGCGCTTGGCCCATGGTCGCTGGCGGCCAGCATCGAACTTGCCGATGGCCACCGCGTCCTCACCGATCCCGGTGCCTTTGCAGAGCTTTCCGATGCCCTGCTGCACGGCATCCGCACCCACGCCACCGACGTCGCACGCCGCTTCCACGGCGAGGTCGTGGTGCAACTGGATGAGCCGCTGCTTGCCGATGTCATCGCCGGCCGCATTCCAGGAACCACCGACTTTGATTCGATCCCCGCCGTCCCTGATGAGGTGGCACTCGAGACCCTCCTGCGGTTTGAGGTGGATTATCTCCACGCTCCGCCGCTGTGGTCGGTGGCTAGGTCCGCGAAGACATTCCTCGTTGATGCGCGCTACCGCGACCGCCTTTCTACCCCTAAGCATTTCGACGGGATGGGCGAGCACTTGTCCGAAGGCCGCCGGGTCGGCGTTCCACTTTCCGGCACTAACGCGCGGGACGAGGCGATTTCGCTTGCCCGCCACTTGGACCGCATTGGCATGCCGCGTGAGCTGCTCGTGGACCACTTTGACGTGTTTCCGGCTCGGGCATCGGCAAGCTCATTGCGCTCTGTAACCGAGACCGCCGCGATCCTCACCCGCGATGCGGGCGACCTTTAAGTGGCGCGCCCGAGGCTATCTGTCTTCGGAGACTTTTCACTGCGGTCTGTGTAAATACGCCAGGCGACGGTGCCCATGTGTAGGGAGCAAGCGGCTACGAGAGCGTACCACCATCCGTAGTTGACTTCCCTGTACCACGGAACTGCGTTACCAATGAAGGCGATTATGACGATGCTGATAATCGCTGACGCGATAAGCATACCCGGGGAAGATGGTTTTTGAGCGCTTTCCACGTGCCCCAGACTTCGGATGCGGTGATGGCGGCAAGGATTAGGGTGGTAATCATTGGAATTCCTTAAATGTCATCGAATAGCGCTTGGGCGAGGTCACTAGTCCACATCGGGGTGTCATTATTGGCGAAGGCTGCGCGCTTATTTTCCGGATCTATGATGAGCATTGTGGAGTAGCCACCCGTTCCGCCGTCGTGCCAGAAGCTTTGGTTGTCTTCACTTTTTTGCCAGCCATAGGCCATATCGCCGTTATCCATAATCCACTCAGCGAAAGCTGCCATGTCATGTGCGGTTGACCGTAGTGCGCCCGCTGCGGCATTGCTGCCTCCCATCTCCCATGGATCGGCCTCCCGGCCGGTGGCAGTAAGGCCCCGTGGGGCATCATCGGGGACCGCCCCTGGGGTCATGAGGTAGGTCTCCGCCATTCCGGCGGGTTGCAAGATCCTCTCGTGGAGCAGTTCTTCATAGGGTGTATCGGCAGCCGTTTCCAGGAGGTGGCCGAGCAGTCCATATCCCATATTGGAATAAGTCTCTGTTCCACGATCTTTAAGATCCGCTTCGGTGGCGGTATCGAGGATATCTTGGGTTGTTTTCCTGCGTAGGGATTAGCACCAGTGACGGCCGCGATTACATCAGCGAAAATATTCCCTTGTGCTAGCCGGGGTAATCCTGAGGTGTGGTTGAGCAACTCTTGCACCGTGACCTCGGAAATGGGTGCTTGGCCAACATCCAGTACATCGCCCACGGTGGTGTCAAGGCTTATCTTTCCTTCTTCCACAAGCTGATGAGCTAATTCTGCGGTGAACATCTTGGTCACCGAACCGATTTCCACCTCGGTGTGTTCATCCGTGCCAAGTCCTGCGAAGGTGGCTTTCCCATCGTGCAGCGTGAAGGCGGTGAGATTATTGAAACCCGCCTCGGTGTGTTTGCGCAGTGTGGCGGAAAGTTCGGCGTCGCCGGTTTCTGTGGTGGCCACAGCGATCCGCTGGGGTCCAATCACGAGTAAGAGGGCCGCTGACATGGTGGTGACGGTGATGGCTAGCGCCATGTTTCGCTTTCGCATTAGTGATCCTCGCTTGCGGTAATGATCGTGAGCAGAGGAATGACGCGGGCCGCGCGGATTGAGTATTCCCCGTTTGTCTTGGTGGTCCAGCCACCATTAGTCAGCGCACTGAGGTGGTGGTACGCAGTACCAGTGGAGGTGACGATTTCCTCTTCCACAAGGTCTGTGGCAGTGGCTGGTGAGCTGAGGAGGCGGCGCAGGATTTCACCGCGCACGGGGTGCGCCAATGCGGCGAGGCGCTCGAGATTATCGGACCAGTCTCCACCGGTCACTGTGTCTGTTGGGCGCTGCCATTGGTAGACATAGGAGCCTAGGCCGGTGGTGATGTTGCCGCCAAAAATGACGGACCCCTCAGGAAGCTGGTCAGAAGGTTCAAGCGCATCCGCAAGCCACATGGTGGACTCGCTTGCGGATGATTCGATGGGATCAGGGGCGGGGTTTTCGAGTTTGGTGACGCGAGCCTCAAGGTGGGCAATGCGCGATTCTAAAGAATCCATATTTCTAGAATTCCAAAACTCTAGAAATATGGCAAGGGAATTAGGAAATTAGCGGCCACGCCGTCGAGACATCAGATGCATCGCGGCCCTTGCCCTCTAGGTACTTCTTGAAGGCGACGCGGTCCTCGTACCACTTGACCGCTTGGAACTCCATGAGCTCGCTTTCGTCCATCTGCGCGAGGTTAGGGTAGTGCTGGCGCACCTGCTTCCAGGCCACGCGGGCGGCAGCGAGGGCATCGGCAGTAGCCTCGTGCGCATTGCCCAATTCCACGCCGTAGTGCTCGCACACCGCGCCAAGGGTGCGCTTGCCCTTGCGCCACTTATCGCTCACGCGATCAATGACGTACGGATCAAAGACAGGGCCTGTGACCGTGAAATCGCCGGTAAGGCTGCGCAGGACGGTGAGATCGAAGGCCGCGTTATACACAATGAGCGTCAGACCGTCGTCCCACGCGGACTTGATTGCATCAACCGTGTCCTTGAGGACCTCCTCGTGTGGGCGGCCTTCAGCCTGGGCCTTTTCAGTTGTAATCCCATGCACGTCTGTTGCGGCTTGGGGGATCTCGATGCCGGGATCCGCAAGGTACTCCACCTTCTGGACATCGCGGCCGTCAATGCGGACCAAGGCAGAGGTAACGATACGAGCGTCTTTGGGGTTGGCGGAGGTGGTCTCTAGGTCGAAGGCGAGCATGCGGGAGGCGTCGAAGTTCATGGTCCATACCTTAGTAGCTAGCCCGGACATGGGGGATCGCTAGACTTGGATACCGTGACTAATCCAGCTGATGTGCAACGTGAATGGAATGACCTAGCGCAGGAAGTGCGCCGCCACCGCAACCTGTATTACAACGGTGAACCCGCGATTCCCGATGCCGACTTTGATGCGCTTTTCCAGCGCCTGATGGACCTAGAAAAGCAGCATCCGGAGCTGGCGGTTCCGGATTCGCCCACCCAGCAGGTAGGTGCTGTGCCGAACGCCGGTGAGGACATTGAACACCTCGAGCGCATGATGAGCCTAGACAATGTCTTTAGCGCCGGTGAGATGCAGGACTGGTTGGATAGGACGCCCGCCAAGACCTACCTGACGGAGCTGAAGATCGATGGCCTCTCCATTGACTTGGTCTACCGCAATGGACGTTTGGATACCGCTGCTACCCGTGGCGATGGCACCGTGGGTGAGGAAATTACCGCCAATGCGCGGGTCATTTCTGATATCCCGCACGAACTTACGGGCACCGAAGAGTACCCAGTCCCGGACCTTATTGAAATCCGCGGTGAGGTCTATATGCGTCCCGAAGATTTCGAAGAAATCAATGAGGAGCGCGCGGCAGACGGCAAAGCGCGGTTTGCCAATCCCCGCAACGCTGCGGCCGGCGGGCTGCGCATGAAGGATCCCGCCGAGGTGAAAAAGCGCCGCCTGCGCATGGTGTGTCACGGCCTAGGCGCGCGCGAGGGATTTTCCCCCTCCTCCCAGCACGATGCCTATAAGGCCATCGCAGCATGGGGCTTGCCCGTCTCGCCCTATACCAAGCAGGTCCACTCCGCCGCAGAAGTACAAGAGGAAGTATCTTATTGGGCCGAACACCGCCACGATGCGATTTTTGAAATGGATGGGCTCGTGGTCAAGGTGGACGACTTGGGCTCACAGCGCCAGCTCGGGGCGACCTCCCGTGCACCGCGCTGGGCCATTGCCTATAAGTACCCGCCGGAAGAGGTCACGACGAAGCTGAAAAACATCGAGGTCGGCGTGGGGCGTACGGGGCGCGTTACCCCCTTTGCCATCATGGAACCGGTCTTTGTCTCCGGCTCCACGGTATCCATGGCCACCCTGCACAACCAGTCTGAGGTCAAGCGCAAGGGCGTGCTCATCGGGGATACCATTATTATCCGCAAGGCCGGGGAAATCATTCCTGAGGTACTAGGCCCCGTGCGCGAACAGCGCGATGGCAGCGAATACGAATGGTCCTTTCCCACGCAGTGCCCAGCCTGCGGCACGACGCTCGCCCCGCAAAAGGACGGCGATGCTGACTGGCGATGCCCCAATACCCAATCCTGCCCAGCCCAACTTTCCGCGCGCCTGGAATACCTCGCCTCCCGCAAGGGCCTCGACATCGAGGCGCTGGGGGAGAAGGGAGCTATGGATCTCATCGAAAACGGCATCCTCACCGATGAATCCGAGCTCTTTGAGCTAACGGAAGAAAAGCTGCTTGCTTCCGATGTCTATACGGCCAAGCGCGATACGAAGGATAAACGTAGCAAAAAAGAGGGCAACGCCAAGGTCAATACCGCGGGCAAGAACCTGCTGCAGAACTTAGAAGAGGTCAAAGACCGCGATTTCTGGCGCGTGCTGGTCTCGCTATCCATTCGCCACGTCGGCCCCATTGCCGCCCGCGCCTTGGCAGCGCGCTATGGCTCCATGGAAAAGCTGCGCGCGGCCAAAACCGAGGATCTTGCAGAGGTAGACGGCGTGGGCGCGGTCATCGCGGAATCCTTCCACGCCTGGTTCGAGGTGGACTGGCACCGCACCATCGTTGAGAAATGGGCGGAGGCTGGCCTAGCCATGGAGGTAGCCGCAGAGGACAGGAAAGAACAGACCCTAGAGGGCCTGACTATCGTTGTCACCGGCAGCCTCGAAGACTTCACGCGCGATTCCGCCAAGGAAGCCATCATCAGCCGCGGCGGAAAGGCAACCGGCTCCGTATCGAAGAAAACCTCCTACCTCGTCGCCGGAGCCAATGCCGGCTCCAAGAAGGATAAAGCCCGCGACCTAGGCGTGCCTATCTTGAACGAGGAGCAATTCCACACGCTCTTGGACACCGGGGAGGTATAGGCGCGCCGCGCCGGGCTTATTTGAGGAAAGCACCCAAAATCGTGCCGATGTGGCCGAGGTGCTCGACCTCAGAGGCCAGGTATTCCGGCCCGCCGGTGCGGCCCATGGCGATGACCATCCCGGTATCTCCCAGGGGAGCGGCGGCTAGGGCGGAATCGAGCAGCGCCCAGCTTTCTGGCACCCATTCGTCCTTATCGGGATGCAAGGTGCGCGCGCTGTCGATGTTGAGATCGACCGGAATCGTATCGTCATCGGCAGGGGCCGCGTTCGAGGAGGCGACGCGGTGAATGGGCTCATTATTGTCAATGACGATGGCCCACGTGGAGGTCGCAGCCTTCGGAATAGCCGCGACGACTTCCTCCATCGCTGCCGTGACATTGGAGGCATTGGCGGCAACGCGCGCTAATAATTCGATCTGCCCGCGCCGGTCCACGCGGCCGCTGAAGGGCCGAATGGAATCTACTTCCACGCCATGAACAGAGGCGGCGGCGGTAATGAGGGCATCGGCCATCGCGTCTGTGGGAAGCTCAATGACGATGTCATCCATGACGGTGCCATCCGGGAAGGATTCTACGATGTCAACGGATTGGATATTGCCGTCAACCAGCCCGAAGGCCTCCGAAAGCTGGCCCAAACTACCAGGGGTATCGGGAAGCAGGACACGGATTAGGTAAGACATTAAGTCGCACGCTTTCAGTAGCTTATAAGCTTATAGTCCCAATAACGATACCTGGGTCACAGTGCGACGTTCAAGGGGCAATAATTCGGGGTGACTCGGCAACCGCGCGGGTTGGTGCAGTATCATGGAGCCTTAGCAATTTACATAGTACGCGCGGGAAAATGATTTTCACCTGTGCGTCGATTATGGAAAAAGGATGGAGTTCGCGTGTCTGAGATTTCGCGTGATGAGGTAGCCCACCTTGCCAAGCTTTCCCGCCTGGCATTAAGCGATGAAGAGCTAGCCCAATTCGCAAGCCAGATTGATGAAATTGTTGATTCCGTTTCCGCAGTAAGGAACGTGGACACTGAAGGCGTGGAACCGATGAGCCACCCGCACTCCGTGGATGCACCGATGCGCGAAGACGTCATCGTGCGCACCCTTACCGCTGAGCAGGCCTTGGACCAAGCGCCGGCCGTGGAAGATGAGCGATTCGTCGTGCCGCAGATTTTGGGAGGAGAGTAAATGACCAACGTTGTCGTACCTGCGGAGGGGCTGACCTCTTTGACCGCCGCCGAGCTGGCGGACAAGATTCACGCGCGCGAGGTGACCTCCCGCGAGGTTACGCAGGCCTTTTTGGATCGCATCGCAGAAACTAACCCGGAACTCAACTCCTTCCTGCACGTGGGGCAGGAGGAAGCATTGGCGGCTGCCGATGCCGTGGATAAGGCCCTCGACGCCGGCGAAAAGCCCGCATCGGCATTGGCCGGTGTGCCGCTGGCCTTGAAAGACCTGCTGGTTACTACCGATGCCCCCACCACCGCCGCATCCAAGATGCTCGAAGGCTACATGTCTCCGTATGACGCGACGGTGACCAAGCGCCTGCGCGAGGCCGGCATCCCGATCTTGGGCAAGACGAACCTGGATGAGTTTGCGATGGGTTCGTCCAATGAGAACTCCGCCTTTGGCCCAGTCCACAACCCTTATGACACCGAGCGCACCCCGGGCGGTTCCGGCGGCGGTACCGCAGCGGCGCTCGCTTCGGGACAAGCTCCGTTGGGTATTGGTACCGATACCGGCGGTTCCATCCGCCAGCCGGCGGCGCTGACCAATACCGTGGGCGTAAAGCCCACCTACGGCACGGTATCTCGCTACGGCCTGATTGCAGCCGCGTCCTCGCTGGACCAGGCGGGTCCCTGTGGCCGTACCGTTCTGGATACCGCGCTCTTGCACGAGGTTATTGCTGGCCACGATGCCTTCGATGCCACGTCTGTGGACAAGCCTGTAGCCCCCGTGGTGGAGGCCGCCCGCGAAGGCGCGAAGGGTGATCTGAGCGGCGTCAAGGTTGGCCTCATCAAGCAATTCGAGCGCGATGGCTGGCAGGACGGCGTGATGGAGAACTACCACGCCGCCGTGGAACAGCTGCGCGAGCAGGGCGCGGAAATCGTCGAGGTGGACTGCCCGCACTTCGATGAGGCATTGGCCGCCTACTACCTGATAATGCCGTGTGAGGTCTCGTCCAACCTAGCCCGCTTCGATGGCATGCGCTACGGCCTGCGCGCTGGCGATGACGGATCCCATTCCGCGGAGCAGGTCATGTCCCAGTCGCGTGCAGAGGGCTTCGGCCCCGAGGTCAAGCGCCGCATCATGCTGGGCACGTATGCGCTGTCCGTGGGCTACTACGATGCCTACTACCTGCAGGCGCAGCGCGTGCGTACCCTCGTGGCCCAGGACTTTGCCCGCGCCTTTGAGCAGGCTGACGTACTAGTCTCGCCTACCACCCCAACCACCGCGTTCAAGCTGGGGGAGAAGGCCGAAAACCCCATGGCGATGTACAACTTCGACCTGTGCACCTTGCCGCTAAACCTGGCTGGCCTGTGCGGCATGTCCGTGCCTTCCGGCCTGGCCGCCGATACCAACTTGCCTACCGGTTTGCAGATCATGGCACCGGCTTTCCAGGATGACCGCCTGTACAAGGTGGGTGCAGCCTATGAAGCTAAGCGCCAAAGCTAGCCGCGCTATCTAAAATCGTTGTCACTGTGAAATAGCTGCGGATTAGATAACGATTCGTTTACACCCCTGTTGGATACCCATCCGACAGGGGTAAATTATTGGGTATGACTTTGAAAAAGATTGCAACCGCGACGATGTCCGCTTCCGCCGCTGCGCTCATGGCCATGGGCGTAGCACACGCTGAGGAACCCGCAGCAACCCCCGAGCCCGCAGAAAACCCCGCACCGGTTGAGCCCGGTACCGAGGTAGCAGACTCCACCGCCAAGAGCGACTTGGTGGAATCCCTGCCGGCAGACGCTGACAAGCTGGTGCCGAACATCGAGGGGCAGACCATCACCGGTGAGCTGCAGTCCGTCAAGGAAGACGGCCAGTTCACCGTGGAGTTCGCCAAGGATCAGTCCTTGGTCCTCGATGATGGATGCAATACCTACACCACCTCCTACGATGTGGATAAGGATGGCACCATTCACGTAGGCGACTTCGCCTCCACCAAGGTGACGTGCGATGACCACACCCAGGCACTTTCTGACTCCCTGCGTGACGTCCTCGAGTCCGCGCCTTCCTTCTATGCCCTGCCTGACGGCCAGGCCGCACTGGGCACTGAAGACAATGCCGTTGTCTTCAACGTCGTCGAGTAAATACTCACAAAACCACTCAGCACCATGATCCTCCTTAGCGGGGGACCATGGTGCTGTTGTTTATGTGGCGGGGTGGACTACTTGGCATCGGAAAGCGCGTAGGCGGCGCCTGCAGAGGCGGCCGTCACGGTGAGGACTGCTGGCCAGGAGCCAATCTTCTTTGCCAATGGGTGGGAGGCGCCGAACGCGCCGACATACAGGGCGGATAGGCCCGCTGTCGTGGCTGGGGTGGTCTTCTTGGCCCAAGAGCGGCCGGCCCACAGGCCCGCTGCGCCGAGGATGACGCCGCCGAGCGGGCGAATGCCGGTCTCGCGGGCGGTGACCCAACCACCGATTAGGCCGAGGGTAACGGTGGTGGCGGTGGATACGTCTTGTGGCTTTTTGATATCAATCATGGACATGGTGGCCAGTCTAGGCCTGATTTGTGTGCCCCGCTAGAATTCCTGCCATGACTGTGGAGACTAACCTGCCATCGGAGCGCCAGGCATGGCTCGCCATGTTCGCCCTATCCCTCGGTTTCTTTGTATCCCTGTTGGACCAATCGATGGTGGCCATCGCCCTGCCGGATATTCAAGCGGATTTGGGCGCCACGGTCAATGAAATCATGTGGGTCTCCGCCGCCTTTTTGCTTGCCGTGGTGGTGCCGCTGCTTTTTACGGGGCGGCTTGGTGATGTCCTCGGCCAGCGCGCCCTGTTTTGCATCGGCGTGGCGCTATTTGGGATCGGCGCAGTAGCGTGTGCGCTGGCGCCATCGATAGAAGTGCTCATCGTCGCACGCATCGTGCAGGGCCTAGGGGCCTCGCTGGAGATGCCACAGACGATGTCCGTTATTAACCGGGTATTCGCCCGCGAGCGGCGTGGGCGCGCGCTCGGGGTGTGGGGGATCATCGGCTCCGTGGCGTCATTGGCCGGGCCGCTGATCGGCGGGTTCCTCGTGGCTTCTTTTGGCTGGCAGGCGGCCTTCTGGGTGCATATTCCATTCGTTATCGCCGCCATCGTGCTGGCCCTGCTGTGGATACCGAAGCTGCCGACGACAGCCCAGGACATCGATAAGCCTTCTGCCGTGGTCTCGCTCATTGCGCTTGGTTCCATCGTCTTTGGTATCCAACAAGGCCCAGAGCTGGATTGGGATTGGCGGGTGCTGGTGGTGCTTGCCATTGGCATAGTTGCAAGCATCGCGTTCGTGCGCCTGCAGGCTAGCGCGCAGGATCGTGGCTCTACGCCGCTCTTTCCGGTGGAGCTCTTCCACAACCGCAATTATGCGGCCGGTTCCGTGGGCATTTTGACCATGGGCTTTATGGCGGCTTCGGTCATGTTGCCGGTGATGTTGTGGTTGCAATCGGTTAAGGGGTTATCCGCCGGGGAGGCCGGCATTATCGTGGCTCCCATGGCGCTGGTCTCTATGCTGATGTCACCTATCGCGGGCATTCTTACGGACGCGGTGAATCCGCGTCTGATGGGGCTGGTGGGATTTAGCCTCATGATCGCCTCGCTGTGTTTGGCTTGGTGGGTCATGCATGCCGATGCCAATCCGTGGTGGCTGGCATTGCCCATCGCAGCCCTAGGAATTGGCCAGTCCTTTATCTGGGGATCCAACGCGGCAACGACGCTGCGCGATATTTCACCTCATCACATGGGTGCCGCGTCCGGAGCGTATAACACCTCCCGCCAGGTGGGATCCGTGGTAGGCGTGGCACTAGTCTCCGCTGTGATGCAAACGGGTAATCCCACCACGGCGATCATCAATTCGATTCTCGTGATTGTTATCGCGCTGGTGGTGGGGCTTATCTCTTCGCTGCGCTACGTGGACACGCTGCATGGATAAAAATCCTGCGCTAAATTGGGGATCATGCGTCTAGCTGTACTGACTTCCGGTGGCGATTGCCCCGGCCTGAATGCTGTAATCCGTGCGGTTGTGCGAACCGCATCCAACGAATTTGGCGATACCGTCGTGGGCTATGAAGACGGGTGGGTTGGCCTTTTAGAAGACTGTCGGCGCGATCTCTACGACGATGCCAGCATCGACCGGATTCTTCTGCGCGGCGGCACCATTTTGGGCACAGGTCGGTTGCACCCCGATAAATTCAAGGCTGGCTTGGAGCAGATCAAGACGAATATGCGCGAGGCCGAAGTCGATGCCCTCGTCGCCATCGGTGGCGAAGGCACGCTCAAGGGCGCTAAGTGGCTTAACGATAATGGCATCCCCGTCGTGGGCGTGCCGAAGACCATTGACAATGACGTCAATGCCACGGACTATACCTTCGGCTTTGATACTGCGGTATCGGTGGCAACTGATGCGATCGACCGCCTGCACACGACGGCGGAGTCGCACAACCGCATCCTCATCGTGGAGGTCATGGGCCGCCACGTAGGCTGGATTGCTCTGCATGCCGGCATGGCCGGCGGCGCACACTACACGGTGATCCCAGAAGAGCCCTTCGATATCGCGGAAATCACCAAGGCGATGGAACGCCGCTTCCAGATGGGCGAGAAGTACGGCATCATTTGCGTGGCCGAAGGCGCCCTGCCGAAGGAGGGCACCATGGAGTTCGAAGCCGGCGGCGTCGACCAATTTGGCCACCAAACCTTCAACGGGATTGGCCAGGTCATTGGGGATGAAATCAATAAGCGCACCGGCTATGACGTGCGCACCACCGTCTTGGGGCACATTCAGCGCGGCGGCACGCCCACCGCGTATGACCGCGTTCTGGCGACCCGCTATGGCGTGCATGCCGCCCGGGCGGCGCATAATGGGGATTCAGGAATGTGTGTGGCCTTGCACGGCGAAGATATCGACCTCGTGCGACTAGAAGAGGCCGTGGGCACACTAAAGACGGTGCCAGATGCCCGCTACCGCAATGCGCAAGCGCTCTTCGGCTAAAGCTTTTTAGCTCCCCGCTGTCTCGAATATTAAGATCGCCCTCTCACATGGTGGGAGGGTACTCTTTTGTATATGAGTACCGATAGCGCTACAGAAAAACAGGAAGAACGACAAGCGCTCATCGCGGCGCTGGGTTTTCCCATACTCGTAATCATCGGCGGCATTATTGGCTATCTTGCCCCTGACACCGCGGCATCCTTTGCCCCGCAGGTAACGCCGCTGCTGGGCATCGTCATGTTCGGCATGGGTCTTACCCTCAAGCCCGTAGATTTTGCACTCGTGGTGCGCCGACCGCTGCCGGTGGCGCTCGGCGTGGTAGCGCAATTCGTCATCATGCCGCTTATCGCGCTCGCCGTGGTGGCAGTCATGGATCTGCCAGAGGCGGTTGCGGCTGGTGTGATTTTGGTCGGCTGCGCCCCAGGTGGCACGAGCTCTAACGTGGTGTCCTACTTAGCGCGCGGCGATGTCGCGCTTTCGGTGACCATGACCTCCATATCTACGCTCTTGGCTCCCATCCTCACCCCGCTGTTGACCTTGTGGCTGGCGGGTGAATACATGCCGGTTTCCGCGGCATCGATGGCGTGGTCCATCGTGAAGGTGGTGCTCGTCCCGGTCATCGCGGGCATCGTCATCGGCATGCTGCTTCCCCGGCTCGTGGCAAAGGTTCAAGCGGCTTTGCCGTGGATCTCCGTAACCGCGATTGCCTTGATCGTGTGCATCGTGGTCGGCGGCGCGCATGACAATATCGCCACCGCCGGTGCGCTGGTCTTTGCCGCCGTGGTCATTCACAATGCGTGCGGCTATGGGCTGGGCTATCTCGCGGGCCTTTTTACCCGCCAGCCGGTTCCGGTGCGCCGCACCATGGCCGTGGAGGTGGGAATGCAAAATTCCGGGCTAGCTACCAGCCTTGCCTCTTCCTACATGAGCCCACTGGCCGCCTTGCCCGGCGCCGTCTTTTCCGTGTGGCACAACCTGTCCGGCGCGATTTTGGCAGCGCTGTGCCGCTTTAGCGATGCCCGCAAGGGTGCAGTCAGCTAAAAATTAATGGTGACAGCGGGGAAGTCCTGGTCTACGAACCAGGGCTCTTCCGTAATGGTGAGCGGGGGTTGGCCTTCCTCGAAGGCTAAGGTATCGCCGCCTTTGACGGTGGCGCCTTGCAGGATGTGGTCGGCGATATTTGCCAGCTTGTAATAGAGGTCCGTGGGATCCATCGAGCTGGTGCGTGCCTGGATTTCCGGGTGACCCGCTTGGACTAGGCCCATGGAGTAGCCGCGGAGCTCGCCGCCCGATTGGGTAATCCACACCGGTGCAATGTGCATGGGTGCGAGGTTATTGCGCACGGCGTCATTAAACATCGCCGGGGAGATGGAGACGTTCCCGCGCGGGTTGTGGATGATGAGGCAATTGGGGTGCTGGGCTACGGCGGACGTCGCCTGGGACAGCAGATCGAGGTGCTCGCGGCGCGGCTCGCGAAATTGATGGGAAAGGTCGTGTTCCTTGTTATCAGGAAGGACCGAGACGAGCACCTGGGATCCCGCAGTGTTGAGGTCGCAGGCATCGGCGCTCAAAATGGGGTGGAGGCCGTAACTATCTGGGGTGGGTGCAGAATCAATGGTCTGGTAATGCAAGAGAAACGCGCCATCGATAGGAACTACAAGGCTGCCTGGGTTCTTGCCGGGAGTGATTTCGCCGACGCGCGCAGAAAAGATGCCGCTGACGGCGTCTTTGATCTCATCGGTAGTAGGGGCGGTGGAAAAGACCGCGATGTTGATGAGTGGGGCATCGACAAGCGACGTGTCTACGGTATGTGGAGTCGTCATGACAGTCACCCTAGGGGCTAGCGCGCGAGAGTGCACGGACGTATTAAGATGGCACGCATGACTGCTGCGATGTATGACCTGATGGACTTTGACGAGGTCCTCGACAAGTATGAACCGGTAATGGGCATGGAAGTCCACGTGGAGCTGGATACGGAAACCAAGATGTTTTCCACTTCTGCCACGAACTTCAGCGCAGCCCCTAACTCCAATACCGATCCGGTATCGCTGGGCCTTCCCGGGGCACTTCCCGTGGTTAATTCCAAGGGCGTGGAGGGCGCAATCAAGATCGGCCTGGCGCTCAATTGCTCCATCGCGGAATCCTCGCGCTTTGCCCGCAAGAATTACTTCTACCCGGACCAGCCAAAGAACTACCAGATCTCCCAGTACGATGAGCCGATTGCTTATGACGGCTACCTCGACGTCGTGCTGGAAGACGGCACGGAATGGCGCGTGGAAATCGAGCGCGCCCACATGGAAGAAGACACCGGTAAGCTGACCCACCTGGGCGGCGCCGATGGCCGCATCCACGGCGCTACCGCATCCCTGGTGGACTGCAACCGCGCGGGCATCCCGCTCATTGAGATCGTTACCAAGCCCATCATCGGTGCCGGCGAGCGCGCCCCCGAGGTGGCGAAGGCCTATGTATCGGCGCTGCGCGAGCTCGTCGCGGCATTGGGCGTGTCCGATGCCCGCATGGACCAAGGTTCCATGCGCGTGGACTCCAACCTTTCCTTGCGCCCTATCGGCCAAGAAGAATTCGGTACCCGTACCGAGACGAAGAATATCAACTCCATGCGCTCGGTCGAGCAGGCCGTGCGCTTTGAGATGCAGCGCCAGGCACAGGTGCTGGAGGATGGCGGCAGCATCGAGCAGGAGACCCGCCACTACCAAGAGACTGATGGTTCGACCTCTAAGGGCCGGCCGAAGGAGACCGCGGAGGACTACCGCTACTTTAATGACCCGGATTTGCCTCCGGTCATTGCCCCGCGCGAGTGGGTAGAAGAGCTGCGCGCAACCCTTCCGGAGTTGCCGTGGGGCCGCCGCGCCCGCATCCAAAAGGAGTGGGGCATTAAGGACGAGGAGATGCGCGACCTGGTCAACGCGGGCGCGCTGGACCTCATCGTGGAGACGGTCGAAGTCGGCGCGAAGCCGGACGAGGCTCGTTCCTGGTGGGTGTCTTATCTTGCAGGTAAGGCCAATGAGCAGGACAAGACCCTGGCTGAGCTGGATATCACCCCGGCCCACATCGCCCGCGTCATCGCCTTGGTCAAGGAAGGCAAGCTGACCACCAAGCTGGCGCGCCAAGCCGTCGATGGCGTGCTGGCGGGCGAGGGCGACGTGGACGAGGTCGTCGCCAAGCGCGGTCTCGAGGTCGTGCGCGATGATGGGGCCATCGAAAAGGCCGTGGATGATGCCTTGGCCGCAAACCCGGATATCGTGGAGAAGTACCGCGCCGGCAATAAGAAGGTGACCGGCGCGATTGTCGGTGCCGTGATGAAGGCGACGCAGGGCAAGGCGGATCCGGGCCAGGTTAATAAGCTGATCGCGGAGAAGCTGAGCTAATACGCCACTGATCGAGCCAGTCTTCGTCCCCGGTTCTAAAGGGGTCGGAGGCTGGCTTTTTCGGTTTTAAATTGACCATAATTTTCATTTGGGCAGGTCAAGGCGGTAAAGCGTAGACTATGTGACATGCCAATTAAATCTAAAGTTCTGCAAAAAACGAGCCCAGATGCACCCTTTCGCACCGTAGAAATCGAACGCCGCGATCCGCGCGAAGATGACGTTGTCATCGACATCAAGGCGGCCGGAATTTGCCACTCGGATATTCACACCATTCGCAATGAGTGGGGCGAGGCCCACTTCCCGCTGACGGTGGGTCACGAGATCGCCGGCGTGGTCGAAGCGGTAGGGGACAAGGTCACCAAGTTTAAGGTGGGCGACCGCGTGGGTGTGGGCTGCTTGGTCAATTCCTGCGGGGTGTGCGAGCAGTGCCGCAATGGCCAGGAGCAAAACTGCCTGAACGGCTCGGTGGGAACCTATAACTCTGAAGACGTTGATGGAACCATTACCCAGGGTGGCTATGCGCAAAAGGTCGTGGTCAATGAGAATTTCGTGTTGACGATTCCAGAAGGTCTCGACTTTGATGTCGCCGCCCCGCTCTTGTGCGCTGGTATTACCACCTACTCGCCCTTGGCCCGGTGGCAGGTCAAGGAGGGCGATAAGGTAGCCATCGTTGGCCTTGGCGGATTGGGCCACATGGGTGTGCAGATCGCCGCCGCCAAGGGGGCTGAGGTCACCGTCATTTCCCGGTCCCTGCGCAAGGAACAAGAAGCCTATGAGCTCGGCGCGAAGCGGGTGCCGGCAACGGGTGAGGACCCCGATTTCTTTGCCAACCACAAGGGCGAGTTCGATCTGATTTTGTCTACCATTTCCGCCTCCTATTCCCTCAATGACTACCTGCAGCTGTTGAAGCCGCGGGGAATCATGTCCGTGGTCGGCCTGCCCCCAGAGGAGCTGGGAATCACGATGGGCAACCTTGTCGGTGGTGGCAAGGTGCTGACCGGAAACAATATCGGCGGCATTGCGGAAACCCAGGAGATGTTGGACTTTTGTGCGGAGCATGGCATTGGCGCGGTCATCGAAAAGGTGGGCGTTGATGACGTTGACGCAGCCTATGAGCGGGTTGTCGCCGGCGATGTGAAGTTCCGTTTCGTCATCGATACGGAAACTTTCGCGAATTAAGTATGTAAGCTACTTCATCACCAAAAGATGATGTATTGTATTTCACGCACGTGCAAGTAGGATTTCGTTATTAGCTTACGTACCATGTGCACAGGAGCACACTCCTGCGCCGCGCCTCCCCGCACGTGTCGGGGGGATAAGGAGGGGGCTTGGGACGCGCGCACTGGTGTGTGAAAATTATCCGCTACAAAAGTTAGGCAACTGTGTCTTATAAAAATATTCTCGCCATGGCCATGTCCTTCGTGGGCCTGCTGGTAGGCGCAGGCTTTGCTACGGGCCAAGAGGTCGTGCAATATTTCACCGCCTTCGGCACCTGGGGTATTGCCGGCATCGTGGTCGCAGCGGCCATTATGACGCTGGCGGGCACCGTGTTCTTGCAATTGGGCAGCTATTTCCACGCCACGGAGCACAACACGGTTTTCCGCAAAGTCACCCACCCTATCGTGTCCAAACTATTGGACGTCGCCGTTATCATCACGCTCTTTGCCATCGGCTTCGTGATGCTGGCCGGTGCCGGTTCCAATATGGAGCAGCAATTTGGCTGGCAAGCTTGGATCGGCTCGACGCTGATGTTGGGGCTCGTGATTGCCGTCGGCATGATGGACGTCGATAAGGTGTCCAAGGTCATCGGTATGCTCACCCCGTCCATCATCATCGCCGTCATTGGTGTGGCCATCTACACCATGTTCAATATGCCGGATGATATCGGCGCGGCAATGGAAGCCTCCAGCCAAATCGATACCCCGATTGGCAACTGGTTGGTCTCCGCACTGAACTACAACGGCCTAGCTTTGATGCTGGCGGTTTCGATGTCGCTGGTTATCGGCGGCGATAACATTAGCCCCCGTGAGGCCGGTTGGGGCGGCGTCGTAGGCGGCATCGTCTACTCCGTCATGATGGGCCTGGCAGGCTTCTCGCTGCTGATGAACGCCCAGGAGATCGAGGGCTCCGATATCCCGATGCTGTCCTTGGTCGATAGCGTCAACCCCGTCTTGGGCGCAATCATGGCCATCATTATTTACCTGATGATTTTCAATACCGCCATTGGTATGTTCTACGCATTGGGTAAGCGCCTCTCCGCAGGTAACGAGGCCAAGTTCCGCGTTATCTTTGTCGCAGGCTGTCTCGCAGGTTTCGGCGTCTCCTTCTTCGGCTTCAAGACCTTGATGCAGTACGTCTACCCGGTCATTGGCTACATGGGCATTGCGATGGTGGCCGTCTTGGTATTCGCGTGGTTCCGCAGCCAGTCCAAGATTCAGGACGAGGCACTGCGCCGCGAGCGCGTGCGTTCGCTGATGCACCTCAAGCTGAATCCGAATAAGGATTATGACGCAGAGCGTTACGACGATGAGATTGGCCAACACCTCGAGGATTCCAATATGGATAGCGAGGCCCTCTATGAAGAGCTCGTGACCGAGGTGACGGAGAAGCTCGACGGTGATGACGACGTGGACTTTGATAAGGAAGAATTTGAGAAGGAAAACCAGGACGATCACACTTACTACGTCGAGCGCGAAGGCGTAGAGCACGACCGCTCGCCGGAAGAGATTGAACAGTGGATAGAAGAAACCGGTGCTATCGGTGACCCAGAGGAAGACGATGAGCCTTCCGATGCGGAAAATTCCCAGAAGTAATCTCGCCTTAGAGCAGTAAGGATCCCTCCCCAGGATTTCCCGGGGAGGGATTTTCTATGCCTTGTGCTTGCCGATGCCCCTAAACCGCTTGGGCCGGGGATTAAAGCAGGAGGAGTTTGAGGGTCAGGCCAATCATGATGACGCCGATGCCAACGTTAATCCAGCGCCATACCTCGGGGCGGGAGAGGACGTGGGAGAAGCGGGCTGCGCCAAAGCCAATGACGGGGAACCAGGTAAAGCTGGCGGCGATGGCGCCGCCGGCGAAAAGCCACCGTCCAGGGTTGCCATACTGGTTGGCGATGCCCCCGAGCATGACCAAAACATCGACATAGGCGCCAGGATTGAGCCAGGTCAGTGCGAGCGCGGTAAGGAGCGGCTTGACCCAAGAGGGCGAGCGCTTTATCTCTTGGCGCTGGGTGGTGGTAGCGGTGGCTACAGAGCCATGGCCGGTGCCAGCCCCACCCGAGGAGTCCCCGTCGCCGTCAAAGGTCGCAACTTCCTCGGTGGCATTGGGAGAAGTGGATTCCACGTCGATGGCCTCGCCCTTGGTTTTGAAGGCATCGCGGAAGCAAGTGAAGGTAAAAAACGCGAGGTAGGCCGCGCCGATGTACTTAAGTACCTCAAGCGCAGTGGGAAAGCGCTCCACCAAGTAGCCGACACCGGCGGTGCCGGAGGTGATAAGGATGACATCGGAAAGCGCGCACACCACGATGATGAGCCCGATGTGATCGCGGCGGATGCCGTATTTCAACAGCATCGCATTTTGGGGGCCGACGGCCACAATGAGGGATAAACCAAGCACAAAACCAGCTAGCACGATGGACATGCCTCTAGTGTGAGTCCAAGCCGTAAATAAGTCCAGTTAATCCATCTTCATATGGTTTAGAATAGCTTCATGAACCCCGTACATTTGGAAACCTTGCTGGCCATCGTGGAAGAAGGGAGCTTTGAGGTTGCCGCTTCGGTCCTGGGAATTTCTCCGTCTGCGGTAAGCCAGCGCATCAAGGCATTGGAGGCGAGCACCGGTCGCGTTTTAGTACGGAGAGCGAATCCGGTGGGGGCGACGGAGGCCGGGGAGATCTTGGTGCAAGCAGCCCGGCGCATGGCGTTGGTGCAGGCAGAAACCGATGCCCGGTTGGGCCAGCGCCTAGCGCGCGTGCCCCTGTCGGTGGCCATCAACTCCGATTCGCTGGCTACATGGTTTACGCAAGTGTTAAGCGATACCGCGCAGCGGGGCGACGTTGCGCTGCGCATCCGCATCGAGGATGAGGCGCGCACCCTAGCTATGCTGCGGCGAGGCGATGTCCTAGGAGCCGTGACGAGGGAACATTCACCGGTTTCGGGGTGCGATTCCACGTTTTTGGGGACCATGCGCTATTTCGCCGTCGCCGCCCCACACATCGCGGAGCGCTTCCACGCGGGCAAGCTTACCTGGGAGACGATGCCGCTGGTGGGCTATGGCCCCAATGACCAGGTGCTCGATGATGCTATGCGGGAGCGCTTTATTGACTCCCACGTCGTGCGCGCGCGGGTTTCGCAGATTCCCTCTTCGGAAGGCTACCTGGAGGCCGTGCGCGTGGGCCTGGGATGGGGACTTTTGCCGCAGGCCCAGGCCCAGCCGCTGGTAGAATCGCAAGAGCTGCTGCTTCTCGATGACCACCAGCTCGACATTGACCTCTACTGGCAGCGCTGGCGCCTAGAATCCGAGGTCTTAAGCGATCTGACACGGTCTGTGATTAACGCGGCTGCGGCGCTGGGAAGAGCTTAAGCTGGAAGTCTTCTGGATTCTTTACTTCCTCGCCGGAGGGAATGGGACCTGGCAGTTGCACGCCAGGGGCAAAGGGCTGGCCGCCAAAGCGATCGCGGTCGTGCGGCTCTGCTAACCAGGACATATCCGGTCCTACCGGGACGATGCGGGTGGGGTTGATCTCGGTGTGCGTGGCAAAGTAGTGCTGCTTTATCTCAGTGAAATCGGTGGTATCACCAAAACCCGGTAGCTGGAATAGTTCTTGCAGGTAGCCGCGCAGGTTGGGCAGTTCCTGAATCTTGTGGCGCGAGCACTTGAAGTGCGAGTAATACACCGGGTCGAAGCGTATGAGGGTGGCAAATAGGCGGATATCGGTCTCGGTAATGTGATCGCCGACCATATAGCGCTGGGTGCCCAGGCGCTCCTCGGCCCAATCGAGCGCCTCCCACAGCTGGTCATAGGCCTCTTCGTAGGCTTCTTGCGAACCGGCAAAACCGCAGCGGTACACGCCATTATTGATGCCGTGGAAGATGTACTCATTGAGTTCTTCCATTTCCTCGCGGTGCTGCTCTGGGAAGAGATCGGGGGCGCCTCCTGCCTGGAAGTCCGTCCACTGCTCAATAAAATCGCGCACCATAGAGGGATAATCATTGGTCACCACCCGGCCCGTAGATTCTTCTACCAAGGCTGGCACGGTAATACCGCGGGGATAGTCCGGAAAGCGCTCGAAGTAGGCTTCCTGCAGGCGCTTGTAGCCCAAAACCGGATCTACCTCGCCCTCATCTAAATCGAATGTCCAGGACCGCGCATCGTGCACGGGCCCGGCGAGGGCTAGGGAAATGGAATCTTCTAAACCTAATAAGCGGCGGGCGATGACCGCGCGGTGCGCCCACGGGCACGCGCGGGCGGCGACTAAGCGGTAGCGGCCAGCCTCCATCGGCCAATAAAAAGTGCCATCGTCTTGTGAGGTTACCTCGGATACCGCAGGTGAAATGCGGTCTTCGATATAGGTGGTATCGCGAATAAACTCGCCGTCTGGTGAAGCATTGCGGGCATCTCCTGCCCAATCGGAGTCGTGTGAAGTCATCGATTCACTCCCAATTTTGGTGGATTAATAAGGCGGGGAAGTGTCCCGCTGGCAATTAATGTTTATATGTCAACTACATGACAATGTTGATGTTACAACACGTTGCAAGTCAGGGGAAGGGAGGTGCGGGGAACAATTGCGGCGCGCCGTTAACGGTACCGCAAAACTGCAGGCAAGTGTCTTAAATTGGTCTTATGAGCGATAAGCAGCAACCGGATAAAGCTAATCCCTTAGACGAGGATCTCAACGTCCCTGCCTACGATTCCGTGCAACGGGATAACCCCGATGTCTTTGCGCGCGCAGGGCGCGCCGAACCGCAAGAAATTCGGCCGCGCAAGAAAGAGGCAGCGGAAACGGAAGTTATGCCCAATCCTGATGCCAATGGGGCTGCACAGCAGGGGAGCCAACAATCCACGGGTGAGGATACCGCGGTATTGGATCCCGCAGCACCGGCGCAGACCGAAGGCTTCGCGGATGAAGATGCTGCCCTGACCCCAGAGGAGCAGGCGGAACAAGAGCGTCAGCTGCAGCAGGAACAGGAGGATAAGGAAGGCTATAAGCGCTATGGGCGCCGCGGCACCATCGACTTCGGCCTCTTCTTCGTCCGCTTGGCTATAAGTGCTTACCTTATTATTGCCGGAATATCCACCTTCTTCTCGCTGGGCAATGACACAGGTGTCTCCGGGCTGGAAAGCGATTACTCCCAGTATGCTTGGGCTGATTCGTTTGCCCTTGCTGTACCAACCGTTCAGCTCATCGCGGGCGCGTTCCTCCTTTTGGGCCTGATTAGCCCGCTGGCGGCAATGCTTGGCTTGGTCGTTACAGGTTTCACCGCATTGCACGAGCTGGCGGAATCGGGTGCCGGTCTCCAGGTCTTTGACTGGCCGGACTCGGTATGGCTGTCCCTGGTACTTTTCGTTATCGCGATTGGCCTGCAATTTACCGGTCCCGGTTTCATTTCCTTGGACTTTGGCCGCTCTTGGGCACGGCGCCCGCTGGGTACGTCGTGGGTCTTTGTGGTGGTTGGCATCGCCATCTTGGTTGCCGTGTGGTTCTTTGGTGCGGCAGTAAACCCCATTGCTTAGCCTGTTATTCGCTACCGCTTGAGTGGATCCCCGCCGCAGTCAATGCGGTGGGGATTTTCTTTCCACCCTTGCTTTTCACTTTGGAAAGTGAAAGAATTGCCATAAAGGAAAGTATGGAATCCTGGATTTTGGAGATGGTGGTAGAAGATGGAAGATGAGCTAAAGAAGTCGCTCGAGTTTAATGACAGCCTGCAGGATAAAGGCGCTGAGCGTAAGCGGCTGGTGCAAAATATCCTTATAGTGATCGCTTTGGCAGCGTTCTACGTGGGAATGACTGTATTCGCGGAGGTCATGCACCCCGTCGCGTTTCTCATTTTCTACTTTGTCCTTATAGGATTCATTGTGTGGGCGCTGCTTCATTACCAAAATAAGGTGCGGACCAGCTATCGCCAGGATCCGTATACCCAGCCCAAGGCCGATAAGAAATACTATGCGGGGATGGCAATAATCCTTATCCCGATGTTTATTACGAACATGCTGCGTGAGCACACGTGGGCCCTGGTAATCTTCGTGGTCTTGTGGGCAGCGGCAATGGTGTGGGTGCTGCAATCTCGTGCCTTGGACCTTGCAGCGCGGCAAGGAGAGGGCCGTAGTGCTCAGTGATATTGACCCCGTTATCTATCCGCTCAATCGCTTCAAAATCTGCGCAGTTTTGAACGCGCGGGGTGCGGTTGAAGGGACGGTGCGCCGCGAAATGCGCTTCGCGGCGCTGCGGGAAGAGGTAGGGCAATCGGCCGCCACCTTATCCAAACAATTAACCGCCTTGGAAAAGGAAGGCTATGTCAGCCGATTCCGTGAGTACGGATCTTCCCGCGATAAGGACACCGTGTGGGTGATGCTCACTGCTACCGGCAAGTCCGCATTCGATGCCCACCTCGCCGCGCTTAAGTCGCTAGCGGAGCAGGAGTAGCGTTGCTTGTGGCGTGAGGACACTGGGCCGCACAGAACGCGGTCGCGTACAGCGCGACGGTAAGCACGGTAAGCCAGACAAAGTCATCCACCCAGAACTTTTGGACGTGGTTCATGGCATGGACATTGACTTGATCGCCCCACCACCACTTCGGTGGAACGGTCAATAGTAGGCCTGACCAGGCGATGAGGACGGCCACGAGGCTGCGGGCAGCCCATCCGGTAGAAAGCCAGCTCCACGCGCGGTAGATGAACACCGGAATAACGAGCGTGAGCCAGACCCAGTGATGGGACCAAGATACAGGGGAGATGAGCAGGACGGTGAGGGCGGTGACCAATTGGGCATCGACAAGCAAATGCTCCCTGCACAAGCGCTTAATGAGCCAAGCCGCAAGGACGACGACGATAACGGAGGCCGCGAGCCACGCGAGGCCGATCGTCAGGCCATTCGCTTCCATGGATTCAGCGGATGGGTACACGCGCTGAATGGCGCCTTTGATGGAGCTATTTGACTGATACTCGGTTCCCACGCCGAAGTCGCTGCCGGAGCCCATTTCGAGGAGTTTGAAGCTAAAAAACTCAACGAACGGGTCCCAGCGGAAGGCTGCAGCAAGAAGCGTGGCCACTACGGCGGAGAGCAGCGCGGTGGCAATCTGCTTCCATTCCCTGCGCACGAGGAAGTAAAGCAGCATCGCCAGAGGGGTTATCTTGATGGCGGCCGCCACGCCGATGAGGATTCCCTGCGGCAGGAATCGCTTGCGCGGTACGAGGTCAAGGATTACCAGCGCCATGATCACGATATTGATCTGGGCAAAGCTGTTATTGAGGTCAACCGGCTCAAAGTGCAAGACAATCGCCCAGGTAATGGCGGTAACGGGCAAGAGGAAGTCCGTCTGCTTGAGCACCGCTTTGAAAACGAAGTAGAGGCACACGAGCACAAAGAGATCCGAAAGGATAACCATGATGTTGCCGGCCATGTTGTGGTCGATGGCGTCGAAGGCCGTGAGCGGGACCATCGCTAAGGCGCCAAAGGGCGGATAAATGAAGGGCAGCTGAATATCGCCGGCAAGCATTGGTTCGCTGTAAACGGAGCGGTGTTCGAGAAAGGCCTTGACTCCCTCGCGGTAGATCACCATATCGATGGGGAAGTCTGTGATGCGGGTGTCTTCAACGACCTTCCAGGCGCCGAAAAGGAACCCCAGCAGGGCCACGATATATCGGAATAACGGGATACGAGCGAGTTTCATCGCAGTACAAGTTATAGGATTTTCTGATACGGAGGTCGCACCCCACCGGAGTCACAGCGATTTAGCAGCTAATTTTTTAATTTACAAAGCCGTCTACCACGCGCACCGCGCCGCGATCTGCGGAGGTGGCCATTGCGGCATAGGCACGCAGCGCCTTGGTTATGGGGCGGTTGCGGTCCACCGGGGTCCACGGCTTTTCGCGCTGCTCTTGCGCGGCGCGGCGGCGATCCAGAACATCATCGTCCACGTCGAGGGTGAGCTCGCGCTCGTGGATATTGATGGAAATGGTATCGCCGTTCTCGATGAGCCCGATGAGTCCCTGGTGGGCGGCCTCAGGAGAAATGTGGCCAATGGAGAGGCCGGAGGTGCCGCCGGAGAAGCGGCCGTCGGTAATCAAGGCGCAGGCCTTGCCCAGTCCGGCGCCCTTGAGGAAGGACGTCGGGTGGAGCATTTCCTGCATGCCGGGGCCACCGGACGGGCCCTCGTAGCGAATGACGACCACATCGCCAGGTTGGACTTCTTTATTCAAGATGATGGACACGGCTTGCTCTTGGGATTCCACCACGCGGGCTGGGCCAGAGAAGGTCCACAGTTCTTCTTCAACGCCGGCGGCCTTGACGATGGCCCCGTCCGGCGCCAAGTTGCCGCGCAGGACCACCAGTCCGCCGTCGGAAGAAAAGGCGTGGTCAGCATCGTGAATGCAGCCATTGACTGCGTCGGTATCCAGTTCATCCCACCGGTTGGACTGGGAGAAAGGCTCCGTGGTGCGCACGCCGCCTGGAGCGGCGTAGTAGAGCTCGCGGGCCTGATCCGTCACGCGAGGGTTGCGGATATCCCAATCATCGAGCCACTGCTCCGCATTGTCATAGAGGGCGGTGTGCACCTTGAGATTGAGGTGGCCCGCGCGGCGCAGCTCGCCCAAGATAGCCGGAATGCCGCCGGCGCGGTGCACATCCTCGATGTGGTAGGTGCCGTTGGGCGCGACCTTGGACAGGCAGGGGACGCGGTAGGAAATGTCATTAATATCATCCAGCGTGAAGTCCACTTCGCCCTCCTGCGCTGCGGCAAGGGTGTGCAGGATGGTGTTGGTGGATCCGCCCATGGCCATATCGAGGGCCATGGCATTGGTGAAGGCTTCCTTGGTGGCGATATTGCGCGGCAGGACGGACTCGTCTTCTTCGCCGTAGTAGCGCCGGCACATATCCACGATGGTGGAGCCGGCCTTTTCAAAGAGGTCACGTCGCGCGCTGTGGGTGGCCAGCGTGGTGCCGTTGCCCGGAAGCGCCAAACCGAGCGCCTCAGTCAAGCAGTTCATGGAGTTGGCGGTAAACATGCCGGAACAGGAACCGCAGGTGGGGCAGGCTGATTCTTCCACCTGGGCCAGGCCAGAATCGGAAACGCTATCATTCGCGGACGCGGTGATAGCGGTAATCAGGTCAGTCGGTGCATGGGCAACGCCATCGACCACGACGGCCTTGCCGGCTTCCATAGGTCCGCCCGAGACAAAGATTGTGGGGATGTTCAACCGCATTGCGGCATTGAGCATGCCCGGAGTGATCTTATCGCAGTTGGAGATGCATACGAGGGCATCGGCAGTATGCGCATTGGCCATGTATTCGATGGAATCGGAGATGATTTCGCGCGAGGGCAAAGAGTACAGCATGCCGCTGTGGCCCATGGCAATGCCGTCATCCACGGCAATGGTATTGAACTCCTTGGGTACGCCACCGGCTTCGCGAACGGCGTCGGCGACGATATCCCCGACGTTTTTCAGGTGCACGTGGCCGGGGACGAACTGCGTATAAGAGTTGGCGATGGCGACGATGGGCTTGCCAAAGTCATTTTCCTTGGTGCCAGTCGCGCGCCACAAGGCACGCGCACCGGAGGCTTGGCGTCCGACGGTAGTTACTTTAGAGCGCAGTGGGAACATGGATTAAGTCACTATTCCTTATAGATTGGTCAAATAGGGGAGAAAGTAGATTTAGTTTTCTGCCGAATCTTTAAGCTCGGGGTGCTTTTCTAGGTATGCAGCGTATTCCTCTTTACTTAAGAGGATCTGCTGCCCGTCGCGGTGTACGATGACGACCTTGTCGTCGGCTGCCTCGCGGCCCTGGGTGAGGGCATCGGGAATGCGCCCGCGGGATGCTTGTGCCAAGCGGGGCAGTGAGTTGAAGGTTACGCCAGGCAGGTTATGTTTCGCACCATTTTTAGTCTGCGCGAAGGCCCGGGCGCGCTGGAAGCCAATTCCGGCGAAATCATCCCATGCGATGGAAACGTTTTTCCGGAATGCATAAGAAATGGAGATGCCTTTCTCAGAGACCCGCGTGCGGGCCTTGATGACCCACCAGAGGCCGATAACGGGGATAATGAGCAACCACCCTAGGTATTTGGGCGCCCATCCAATGCTCAATAAGGCGATCGTGGACAAAATTAAAATGCCCAAGATGTGGTCGCGAGAAGGGGTGAAGACCTCTGCCTGGGTGGTGGACTGACGAGGTTGTTTGTCCTGTGCTGGTGGGGTCATAGTGTGCCAGCCTAATTGATCATGCGGTGGGGAAGCGAACCATTTTTTCGCCGTGTTTCAACGTATGAGAAAGTTTTCCCAAAAGGGGGTAACTGCTTCCAGATATAATTCTATCGGTATATAGTTGGAAATATGATCATTATTCGACTTCAGGTGGTACGAGCGCGGCGGTGACCGCGGCGTTTCCTGAACGTCGACGCTTTCGCCCCCGCAGACCACCGGCCCGCGGGGGCTTTAGTTGTAACTAGGGCGTTTTCCGATGATCAGTTTCCATGACAGACCAACCCAAGGAGCACATACACCGTGGTAACGACATCCTCGCCCACGCCTAGTTCCGCGGCCGCTGCGACTACCGCTGCGCCCACGGAGCGAATGAGTGGGGCTCATGCAATTGTCCGCACGCTGGAAGATCTGGGCACCGATCTCGTATTCGGTATTCCAGGCGGTGCCGTGCTTCCGCTCTACGATGCACTGCATGGTTCAACCAAGCTTCGCCACGTGCTAACTCGCCATGAACAAGGCGCCGGCCACGCCGCCGAGGGCTATGCGCAGGCCTCCGGAAAGGTGGGCGTGTGCATCGCTACCTCCGGGCCCGGTGCGACCAACTTGGTTACGGCGCTTGCCGATGCCAACTTGGACTCCGTTCCCATCGTCGCCATCACCGGCCAGGTGGGCAGTAACCTTTTGGGCACCGATGCCTTCCAGGAGGCCGATATCCGCGGTGTCACCATGCCAATTACCAAGCACAACTACATCGTGACGGATCCTGCAGAGATCCCTTCTGCTATTTCGGCCGCCTTCCACTTGGCCTCCACCGGTCGCCCCGGTCCGGTGCTCGTTGATATCCCGAAGGACGTGCAAAACGGCTTTGTGGATTATCGCTTCCCGGAAGCGCTGGACCTGCAGGGCTATAAGCCAGTCACCAAGCCGCACCACCGACAGGTGGCCCAGGCCGTGGAATTGATGGGGCATGCGGAAAAGCCCGTGCTCTATGTCGGTGGCGGAGTCATTAAAGCCAACGCCTCCCAGGAGCTGTTGGAGTTTGCAGAGCTGACGAATATCCCCGTGGTTACTACCTTGATGGCCCTGGGCTCCTTTCCAGATTCCCACCCACTGCACCTAGGGATGCCGGGCATGCACGGCACCGTCCCAGCCGTCGCGGCCATGCAGCGCGCGGACCTCATCATCGCCATTGGCGCCCGCTTCGATGACCGCGTGACCGGTGATACCTCCACTTTCGCGCCCAATGCGAAGGTTATCCACGCCGATATTGACCCCGCTGAGATTGGCAAGATCCGCGAGGTTACGGTCCCCATCGTCGGTGATGCGCAAAAGTGCTTGACCGCGTTGGGCAAGGAGTACCGCAAGAAGGACGTGCAGCCTGCCGCCGATGTGAAACAGTGGCACGATTACCTGCGCGGCATGCAGGAGCGTTTCCCGCGCGGTTACGAGCCCACCGATGATGGCCTGCTGAACCCGCAGTTCGTCTTGGAAAAGCTCAGCGAAACTGTAGGGCCGGAGGCTATCTACTGCGCGGGCGTGGGCCAACACCAGATGTGGTCCGCGCAGTTCTTGGACTTTGAACACCCGCGTTCCTGGATCAACTCCGGTGGCGCCGGAACCATGGGCTATGCGGTTCCCGCTGCCTTGGGTGCAAAGGCAGCGCGCCCTGATAAAGAAGTATGGGCGATTGACGGCGATGGTTGCTTCCAAATGACCAACCAGGAACTTACCACCGCCGCCTTGGAAGGCTTCCCGTTTAAGGTTGCTGTCATTAATAACGGCAACCTTGGAATGGTCCGGCAGTGGCAGACGCTGTTTTATGATCAGCACTATTCGCACACCAAGCTGCGCGAAGAAAACGCCTTCACCCCGGACTTCGTCCGTTTGGCGGAGGCACTCGGTTGTGAAGCCATCCGGGTAACGAGCGAAGAAGAAGTCGTTCCGGCCATTAAGCGCGCGCAGGCAATTAGCGATAAGCCAGTCGTCATTGACTTCATCGTCGGCCAAGATGCACAGGTGTGGCCGATGATCGGTGGCGGTGCCTCCAATGAGGAAATCCAGTACGCCCGCGGCCTGCGCCCGCTTTTTGATGAAGCTGAATCCGCCGCGGAGACCCCAGCTGAGATCGACGAAACCATCCAGGAGGCATAAACCATGACGCAAAACGAGGTAACTCGGCATACCTTATCGGTATTAGTTGAGGATGTTGAAAGCATCATCGCCCGCGTGGTGGGAATGTTTAGCCGTCGTGGCTATAGCTTGGTGTCCTTGGTGTCCGCGCATACGGAAACCCCCGGAATTAACCGGCTGACCATCGTCGTGGATGCTTCTGAGGTGATCATTGAGCAGGTAACAAAACAGCTCAATAAGCTCATTCCGGTCATCAAGGTCGTGGAACTCAAGGAAGATTCCACCGTTGCTCGCGCCATCATGTTGGTGAAGGTATCGGCCGATAATTCCAACCGCGCGCAGGTGGTGGATGCGGTGAATATCTTCCGTGCCCGCGTGGTCGACGTGGCAAAGGAATCGGTCGTCGTGGAAGCTACCGGTACGCCGGGCAAGCTCGCGGCGCTGCTCGAGGTCCTCGAACCTTTCGGGATTCGCGAACTCGTGCAATCGGGCCACGTAGCCTTGGGGCGCGGCCCGAAGGCTACGGCTCCCAAAAAGTAAATAAAATCTCACGATGTGAACACATTGTCCCGCGCAGTGATATATACTCTGCGTTAGGACGCTTCATTACAGCTTTTCCTACCAAAGAATTGAGGATTTGAAATGGCTATTGATACCTACTACGACGACGATGCTGACCTGTCGATCATCCAGGGCCGCAAGGTAGCGGTCATCGGCTACGGCTCTCAGGGCCACGCCCACTCCCAGAACCTGCGCGATTCCGGCGTTGAGGTTGTTATCGGTCTGCGCGAGGGCTCTAAGTCTGCAGCCAAGGCAGAAGAGGCTGGCTTCGAGGTCAAGTCCGTCGCGGAGGCATCCAAGTGGGCCGACGTCGTTATGCTGCTGGCGCCGGATACCTCCCAGAAGGAGATCTTCGAAGAGCACATCGCCCCGAACCTGGAGGACGGCAACGCACTGCTGTTCGGTCACGGCCTGAATATCCACTTTAAGCTGATTGAGCCGACTGCGTCCGTCACCGTCGGTATGGTTGCCCCCAAGGGTCCAGGCCACCTGGTCCGCCGCCAGTTCGTTGACGGCAAGGGCGTTCCTTGCTTGATTGCCACCGAGCAGGATCCGAAGCACGAGGGTCATGACCTGACCCTGTCCTATGCCGCTGCCATCGGTGGCGCTCGCGCCGGCGTTATCCCCACCACCTTCGAGGCAGAGACGGTCACCGACCTCTTTGGCGAGCAGGCCGTCCTGTGTGGTGGCGTTGAGTTCCTCATCCGCAATGGCTTTGAGGTCCTCACCGAGGCCGGCTACGAGCCAGAGATGGCTTATTTCGAGGTTCTGCACGAGATGAAGCTCATCGTGGACCTCATGTTCGAGGGCGGCATTGCCAACATGAACTACTCGGTCTCTGATACCGCTGAGTTCGGTGGCTACATCTCCGGCCCACGCATCATCAACGCTGATACCAAGCAGCGCATGAAGGATGTCCTGTCCGATATCCAGGACGGCACCTTTACCAAGCGCCTGCTCGACAACGTTGAGGGCGGCAACAAGGAGCTGGAAGACCTGCGCGATGAATTTGCGCAGCACGAAATCGAAAAGACCGGCACCAAGCTGCGCGATCTCATGAGCTGGGTCAAGAACCCATTGGACGCTACTGCCTAGTCAGTCGCTGCTGTCATTGCGGCCCGCGGGAAACTCCCCGTGGGCCGCTTTTGTGCTTTGGAAAGCTTTATCCCATCGCCTTAGTCTGTGAGGTGCCGCCGAGGTGTTGCGGGTAGTATTAGCCCTATGGGTTTTACGACGCCAAGCTATGATCTCAAGGATCTTTTTTCGCGGATCGACCGGGGCGATATCCAGCTTCCGGATTTCCAGCGCAGCTACGCCTGGGATGAAGACCGCATCCGCTCACTTATCGTTACGGTCCTGCGTGGTTACCCCATCGGAGCGCTGATGGCCCTGGATACCCGAAATGAAAAAATGCGTTTCCGCCCGCGGGTTTTGGCGGGCGCGCCCGAGGTTGGCGTCGAGCCCGGATTGCTCCTTCTGGACGGTCAACAGCGCCTTACCTCCCTGTACCACTGCTTTAACGGCGAGGGTTTTGTCAAGACCACCGATTTCCGGAAAAAGAAGGTCCACCGCCGCTTTTTCATTGACGTTCGTGCCGCGGTCAGTGGGGACTTGCTTGCCGATGACGCCATTTTCGCCGTCGACCAGAACGGCGAGATCTGCTCGCACTTCGGCCCCGATATTGATGGGGCTATTACCTGCCGCCAGGATGGGCTGGATAATATGTGCATTCCTGTGGCCTCGCTATTGAGTGAGGAAGGCATCAGCATGCTTTTCGAGCTTGCCGCCACTCACGAGCAGTATAGCGCCGAGCTTGCAGCGTTTAATAACCGCATCGTGCGACCTTTGGCCGGCTACGACATCCCGATGATCCGGCTATCCCGTGAAACGGAGCGCTCGGGAATCGGTTCTATCTTTGCCCAGGCGAACTCCGCCGGCCTGCAGATGGATGTCTTCGATCTCTTAACGGCCGTCTTTGCTTCCGAAGACCCGACCTTCCACCTTGCTAACGATTGGCAGCAGGTGGAAAAGGACCTGCGGGATTCACCCGCGCTCGATGGCATCGGGCGCAATGAATTTCTTTCCGCAGTGTCTCTCTTAGTCACAGGGGAGAAGGGCAATGCCGGCGGTCAACGCGAAGACATTTTGAAGCTGTCCCTATCCGAGTACAAGGCAGCCGCGCACGACCTGCGCATCACCTTCCACGAGGTTGCCGAATTCTTGGCGCAGCGCCGAATTCTAAGCCTGGATCAAGTTCCTTATACCGAACAGATCGTGCCGCTGGCGGTCATCATTGCGCGCTTGGCAAAGCGGCCCGGAGCCCTGTCTAGCCAGCAGGCATGGGATCGCATCGACCAGTGGTTCTGGTGTGGCGTCTTTGGTGAGCTCTACGGTTCTTCCGCGGTGCCACTGCGCGCCGCCCGCGATGTGGACGAGGTAACGGAGTGGGTTGCTGGGGCCACCAATGACGTTCCCAAGACGGTCTCGGATGCAGGATTCCGGGAATCCCGCTTGCTGTCGGTCGATGAAAACGATGGCGTATGGCACGGTATTTATGCCCTGCTCATGGCCCGAGGCGCGAAAGATTGGCGGACGGGCAGCGAATTTACTCGGCACACCTTTGAAGAGCTGAAACCAGGGTTTTTCCCGGTATTCCCACTGAATTGGTGCCAGCGCCACGGGGTGGATTCGGTCTTAGCGCATTCGGTCATGAACTTCACCCCGATGGGCAAGCGCACAGAGGTCGTCCTTGATGGATTCGCACCGAACCGGTACCTGCCGCGCGTGCAATCCAAGTCCATCATGGAAGACGAGGAGTTTGATGCTGTCTTGGCATCGCACGACCTCGATGTAGCAAACCTAAGGGAATCGAAGATTCAGGAATTCTTGGCGGATCGTCGTCATCGTTTTGTGAACCTGGTGGAAGAAACCTTGGGCATTCCCGTCATTCGAGATGTTGATGAAGCAAACCTGTCCGGCGGTGAAGAGGGGCCACATGCATTTGGCCGCTAAGAGGTATCGGGCGGCTGCAGCGGTTATCGCAGCCTCCCTTGTACTTGTCGGCTGTGGCGATGCCTTGCAGGAGCCCAAACTGGTGAAACGTGGGCTGTCGGATCTCTCCGAGTCCGATGTCGAGCTTGAGCGCGCCAAGTCAGAGAATCAAAACCGCCTTATCGATCCCAAATTCGCTGGCAAGCTGGAAATCATCGATGATCCTAGCGGCATTGACGCTGCCCGGACTTTTTTCGAGGATTCTGACTCGATGGTGCTCTTTGCCTCTGACGATAAATCCATCTTGCGTGCGGCAACGTTGGCGATTAACCAGCACTTGCCGGCAGTGGAATACGATCCCTCGCGGCGCGGTGAAGTCCTCAACCTGATAGGTGACTTGGAAGTTAAACGGCTCGTCATCGTGGGCGATATTCCGTGGACGCAATCCAGTGGTGATTTCACAGTCATCAAGGACCCAGGTACGCATGAAGCGTTGGGAGATTTCACGGCCTTCCAATATGAGTCCAAGGTGGTCGCGTCGCCGAATCAGATGGTCAAAGACATCGCCCGGCTGGATAAAACTCCCTACGTTGAATTGCGCCCCGCCTGGATTCCTTATGAGGGCGAGCCCGAGGACGATGGCAAGAAGTTACAGCCCGTTCCGGCACAGTCGCGGCGCGATGGTCAGATGGCGCCCAATATTGTGGCCACGGCTGATAGTCCAGTAGCCAATGTCATTACGGCTGCAGCCTATGGCGGCTCGGTATTGGTGATGCCGACGGCAGATCCGCTGGAAGATAAGCGGAGTATGGCCATGGTGGCAGGGCTCGATGAGGGCTCGCTTATCGCTTTGGGCCCGGAATTCGGTCACGTGAAAGAATTTAAGGAAAAAATACGGCAGGGCACCCCAAACTGAACTACACTTCCTTCACACGCGGTGATTTTCGCGTAATGCACAACGAAGTGAAACGAAGGATGATATGTCGAAGCCGGTAGTTCTTATCGCCGATAAATTGGCCCAATCCACAGTGACGGCTTTGGGGGATTCCGCCGAGGTGCGCTGGGTAGACGGCCCGAACCGCGAGGAATTGCTCGCCGCAGTTCCTGAGGCAGATGCACTGCTCGTGCGCTCTGCCACCACGGTCGACGCTGAAGTTCTAGAAGCAGCGCCCAAGCTAAAGATTGTGGGCCGCGCGGGCGTGGGCCTGGATAACGTGGATATTGACACTGCCACCAACAAGGGCGTCATGGTGGTCAACGCTCCCACCTCCAATATCCACTCTGCGTGCGAACAGGCGATTGCCTTGCTCCTGGCCACTGCCCGCCAGATTCCTGCGGCGGATCAGTCCTTGCGCGAGGGCGAGTGGAAGCGCTCTTCTTTTAAGGGCGTAGAGGTCTACGGCAAGACAATTGGCATCGTTGGTTTCGGCCACATCGGTCAGCTCTTTGCCCAGCGGTTGAGTGCCTTTGAAACCAAGATTATTGCCTACGATCCTTATGCCAATCCGGCGCGTGCAGCAGCGCTCGGCGTGGAATTGGTCGAGCTGGAAGATCTGATGGCGCAGGCAGATTTTGTCACCATTCACCTGCCCAAGACGCCGGAGACCGCCGGTATGTTCAATGCGGAGCTTTTGGCCAAGGCAAAGGAAGGCCAGATACTTATCAACGCCGCCCGCGGCGGCCTCGTAGACGAGCAGGCCTTGGCAGATTCCATTACCTCGGGTCACCACCGCGGTGCGGGTTTTGATGTGTACTCCACGGAGCCGTGCACGGATTCCCCACTCTTTAAGCTCCCGCAGGTCACGGTGTCGCCGCACCTGGGTGCGTCCACTGTGGAGGCACAGGATCGCGCTGGTACCGATGTCGCTGCCTCGGTACTCAAGGCCCTTGCCGGCGAGTTCGTCCCTGATGCGGTCAACGTCTCTGGCGGCACGGTGGGCGAAGAGGTCGCCGGCTGGCTCGACCTTGCCCGCAAGCTGGGCCTTACTGCCGGCCGCCTGCTAGACCAAGCTCCCGTCGCTGTGGAAATTGAGGCCTGCGGCGAGCTATCCACTGAGGACGTGGACGTGCTGGGTCTTTCCGCCGTACGCGGCCTGTTTAGCGGTGTGACCTCGGAGCCGGTTACCTTTGTCAACGCGATGCAGATTGCTGAGAGCCGCGGGGTTGACGTTTCGGTCTCCACCAACCCAGAATCCAAGGGGCACCGTTCTTCCTTGCAGGTCAAGGTCATTAGCGCAGAGGGCGTGACGTCCTCGCTCACCGGTGCGCTCATCGGTATCGATGGCACCGAAAAGTTTGTGCGCATCAATGGCCGTGGCGTGGATATGCGGGCCGAGGGCCGCAACCTGTTCTTCCGTTATGCCGATGCCCCAGGCGCGCTGGGTACCGTGGGTACCAAGCTGGGTGCGGCGGGTATCAACATCATCGCTGCAGCCCTGACGCAGGGAAAGCAGGAATCCGATGCCGTGCTCATTTTGCGCGTGGAGTCCGAGGTGCCAGATTCTCTCATCGAGGAGATCAACTCCGCCCTTGGCGCTACGTGCCAGCAATTCGATATGGATGAATAACCTCACCGCAGGCTAGGACGATTAGCCTAACCGCGTACTCATGCCCGCCCATCGCGCAGACTTACTGCGATGGGCGGGTTTTCTTTGGTAGGCTAATGCCTAATCCACTATGTGAGAAAGGAATCCTATCCAATGAAATTAGCGGTTATTGGCGGCGACGGTATTGGGCCGGAAGTAACGGCGGAAGCCCTGAAGGTGTTGCGCGCGGTGCGCAGCGATATTGAAACTACCGACTATGACTTGGGCGCGCGGCGATACCTGCGCAATGGCGAGCTTTTAACGGACGCAGACTTAGCCAGCTTGCGCGAGCACGATGCCATTTTGCTGGGTGCCATCGGCGCGCCAGGCGAGGTTCCTCCAGGCGTTTTGGAGCGCGGCCTGCTATTGAAGATGCGTTTTGCGCTCGATCACCACGTGAACCTGCGCCCTTCCATTTTGTATCCCACGGCCCACTCGCCGTTGGCTAACCCTGGCGAGATTGACTTCGTCGTGGTGCGTGAAGGTACCGAGGGCCTGTACTGCGGCAATGGTGGCACGCTGCGGGAAGGAACGCCGCACGAGGTAGCCAGCGAGGTTTCGCAAAATACCCGCTTCGGGGTAGAGCGCGTGGTGCGCGATGCTTTCGAGCGGGCATCGCAGCGCCGCCAGCACCTGACCCTGGTGCACAAGACCAATGTGCTCGTCAACGCCGGCGATCTGTGGCACCGCACGGTAGAAGAAGTTGCGAGGGAATATCCGCAGGTGGAGGTGGACTACAACCACATCGATGCCGCGACCATCTACATGGTGACGGATCCTGCCCGTTACGATGTCATCGTGACCGATAACCTCTTTGGGGACATCTTAACGGACTTAGCAGGTGCTATTACTGGCGGAATTGGGTTGGCTGCTTCGGGCAATATTGATGCCTCGGGCGAGAACCCCTCCATGTTTGAGCCAGTGCACGGTTCGGCACCCGATATTGCTGGACAAGGCATCGCGGATCCGACTGCGGCTATCTTGTCGGCGGCGATGCTTTTGCGGCAGTTGGGTGATGAAGCCAATGCACAGAAGGTGGAAAAGGCGGTGGCGGAGGACATCGCCAAGCGCGGCGATGCCCCAATCAAGACCGTCGAGGTAGGAGACCGCATCGCGGCGAGCCTGCAAGCTTAAGCGCGAGGAGTCCTTTGTGTGAATGCGGTGTTGGCAGCGAACTGAATAATCTTTGCAAATTAACACCGCAAACTTTGCACACATGTAAAGGCTACCTTTTAGTAGGATGGCCGTTATGCGTTTAGGACGAATTGCACACCCAGAAGGAATTTGCTTTGCCATCATTGACGGGCCACAAGACGCCCCGATGGAGGAGCTTGTAGCTAAAGAGATCTCCGGCACCCCGTTTACCCCGCCGGAGCCCACCGGCCGGGAATGGAAGCTGGGCGAGGTGCGGCTCTTGGCGCCGACCCTGCCCACCAAGGTAGTGGCGCTCGGCCGCAACTATGCCGACCACGTGGCGGAGGTATTTAAGAAGTCCTCCGATAAACTGCCGCCAACCATCTTCTTGAAGCCCTCGACTGCGGTCATCGGCCCTAATGAGGCCATCAAGATTCCGGATTATGCCACCAACGTGGAATTTGAGGGCGAGCTGGCCGTGGTTATTTCCAAGCCATCGAAGAATATCAAGGCTGAGAACTGGAAAGACCACGTGCTCGGCTATACCATCTGCAACGACGTCTCCTCCCGTGACCTGCAGTTCAAGGATGGTCAGTGGGCGCGCGCCAAGGGCATTGATACCTTCTGCCCCTTGGGTCCGTGGATTGAAACGGACCTGGATAGCTTGGATCTTGATGATCAGAAGATCAATGCGTACCTGACCCACGATGGTTCCCGTGAGCAGAAGCAGGATTCCAATACGGATCAGATGATCGTCAAGATGGGCGGCATCTTGGAAGAGATTTCTGCCGCATATACTTTGCTGCCTGGCGATGTCATCACTACCGGATCGCCCGCCGGAACCGCCCCGATGGTGCCAGGCGATACCATTGAAATTGAGATTCCAGGGGTTGGCACTTTGCGCAATACCATCTCTAGGGCGCAGTAGGTTCACCCAAAAGCAGCTGCCGCTGGCGAGGTACTGGTAGAAGGAGAACGGCGTGCCGGAGCATTCGCATCAAGGCCACCACGGGTCTGCGCCCAGCGCACAGGAAATGGAGGAGCGCTATCGGTCTGCTGCGCAGGTGTGGTCGGGGAGTCCGAATGCCACGCTGGTGGACTATGCCAGCGACCTTCCAGTCGGTACCGCGCTCGATATCGGCTGCGGGGAAGGCGCCGATGCCCAGTGGCTGCACGAGCGTGGCTGGCAGGTGCTCGGCATCGACTTTGCCCCGACGGCCGTGGCTCGGACCAAGGCGCGGGGAGTGCCCGCCGAGGTTGCCACCTTTGATGAATTCAGCCACGCCCCATTTGATTTAGTCACCGTGCATTACGGCAGTGTCCGTGCCACCGCACGGGAAGTAGCACTGCTGGAAAAGCTCGTCGCCAAGGGCGGAACCTTACTCTATGTTCACCATGACATGCAGTCAGAAGAGATTGCCATGCCGGAATGGCTGGCGGAAAACCTGACCGAATTGACGGTGCAGACCTTTCGGCGATCGCCGCGCCGTGTTTCTGGCGGCGCGGGAGCCCACCACACCAGCGATGTAATCCTCGTGGCGAAGCGGCTCTAAGTCGCACCGCTTAAAGGCTCAGCGCCCGTAAGATCGTCTGGAGCTTGGCGGTGGTTTCTTCCAGCTCCGCTTGGGCATTGGAGGCACCCACTACGCCGCCGCCGGCCCAGGCGCGGGCGGAGAGGCCATCGCCGGCAACTTCCGCGCAACGGATAGCTACCATGTATTCACCGTCGCCGGAGCTATCGCACCAGCCGACGGTGCCGGCATAGAAGCCGCGGTCGGTCTCTGCGGTCTCAATAAGCGCCTGCGCCGCTTCCGTCGGCGTGCCACAGATTGCGGGGGTGGGGTGGACAACTTCTGCCAATTCCAGGGCGGTGAGGTCTTTATCCCGCAAGGTACCGGTAACCGGCGTGCCCAAGTGCCACATCTCATTGGTGTGTATGAGCTGCGGGGTATCGGGGATATCGAGGCTGCTGCACAGTGGTTCTAGCACCTTGCGCAGGTGATCTACCACAAAGGAATGCTCGAGCAGATCCTTGGCTGAGTGCAAGAGGTCTTGGCTGGCAATGTGGTCCGCCGCTTTATTGGCCCGGCGCGGGGTAGAGCCGGCGAGCGGGAATGCAGACACGGTCGAGCCTTGGCGCTTGATCAGCACCTCTGGCGAAGAACCGACCAGCATGGCCCCTGGGCGGCCCGCAGGGGAGAGATCCGCAATGAAGCCATCGCGGTTGACGGAGAGATCGATAAGGCGCGCGGCCACCAGCCGCGGATCGATGGGGGAGGTAAATTCGATATCGACCGCGCGGGCTAAAACCACCTTTTCTAGCTTCGAGGTTTCGATGGTGCCGATGGCCGCCTCCACGCGGCGTAGGTGCTCTTCGGGTTCTGGATCAAAGCCCACGACGCGGGACTTGAGCGTTTGATTGCGGTAGAACGCATGTGGCTCTAGCGGGCCGTCTTCCCGGATGATTGATTCTGGCACGGTCAGGGCGGCGGGGGTATCGGAATCAAAGGGGATGGCGCCAACGACCATCTCGGCCTCGCCTCGGTGCAGGGCGTCAACCGCAGCCTCGGCACTGGTAAAGGTGTTCCGCGCACCTTGGGTACGGACAGACCCCGTTGCCCGGGAGAGCAAAAAATCGGGGGCGGTGCTTGGTCTGTCTTCGTGCATGGGGATCTAGCTTAGTGCCTCATTAAAAGTTGGTAGAAATTACCCTCCGCCAAGCGTGTGGATACCCTCTGGCACAACTGATGTAACTATTGTTACTTAAGTGGCTATTGTGACTAAAGTTTTTCTCCGATTTACCTATCTCTTGACCTCACTGCTAGTAATAGGCGCAGCTTTAAGCGTGCCGGCAATGGCGCAGGAACAAGAAGATGTCGGATCACCGGTAGAACCGACGCACCCAGTGCCTGTGCCAGAACAAGACCACCACTCCGGCGAGCCCGTGATTCCAGAACCAGATGGCTCGCATTTGCTTCCAGAAGGCGTCACTGAATCGACGCCCCGCGATGTTGAGGCGCACACGCCTGATGACGGTGAGCCACCAGTTCCGGGTAATTCGGAGCCGGCTCCTCCTGCACCTTCTGCTGATCCCAGCATTAATCCTGATCCGCCCATTGCACCGGGAACTATGGAATCGCTCGAGATGGAGCACGAAGGAAAACAGCGCCGCTACCTCGTGCGTATCCCCGATAATTACTCGCCCGAGAAACCATCCCCGGTGCTTTTTGGATTTGGCGGTTGGGGAGATTCCCCGGAAAACTTCTCCAGTTACGCCCGAATGGGAAATACGTCAGCCACCGATGAGGCCATCATCATTTACCCGGAGGGCTACGAACGCGCTTGGGAAGCAGCGCCATATGCCAAAACTCATGACGGTGAAGATATCCGCTTTATCAAGCGCATCTTGGATGCTGTAGATGCGGACTATCACGTGGACCGCAATCGCGTCTACGCCATGGGAATGTCCAATGGCGGGGGCTTTACTTCCGTATTGGGCTGTCACGCGCAAGATACGTTTGCTGCGGTTGCCATGGTCTCCGGAGCTTTTTATAACCCCGTTGAAACCAATTGCGGGGATGCGCCAATGCATACACTTATCATGCACGGCACCCGCGACCAGATGATGACCTATGAAGGCGGTGACCGGCACGAAGCTGGTTATCTACCTGTGCGCACCGTCTTGGGAGGGTATCTCAACCGCAATCGCTGCGATATGACCTTCCAATCCCAGGCGGATATTGGAGGAGCCGAGCGCCTGAACTTCAACGGTTGCCAGAAGGACGTGGAATTGGTCAAGGTGCCTGCCGAACACACGTGGTTTTGGCAGCCGGATACCCCAAATGTTGTGTGGGACTTCCTTTCCACCAAGACACGCGTGTAGCCCTAGACGGTACTTTTCAGGCTTCTAGTCGATGCGCGGGATCTGCGTCGTGGCATCATCAGCCTGCGGCGGCACTGGTTGTTCTGGCTCCTCAGGCTGTTCGCCGGCTAGCTTCTTCTTTCGGAAGAATTGGACATAGACCAATAGGCCAATTCCTAGCACCAGCGCGAATGCACCGAGGCCCGCCAAAATGCCCGCCCAAAAGCTGCTCTTGGTCAGTGAGGCGGTGTAAGCGGCACCGGAAAGCGCCTCATTGTTGTGGTCCTTGCCACCCGCAGACGCGTTGGGTGCCGGCGCCGAGCTGCGGTTCTCAGACTTAGCGCCCTTAGATTTGCTGTCCTTAGACTTGCTGCTCTTTGACTGTGGGGTAGCCTTGCCCGCAGATTTCTGGCCAGAACTTCCGCCGGATTTGGATTGCGCGGCCTTAGAACCGGAGCGAGAGCCGCTGCTTGCCGATGCTCCCTTCGACGAACCCCCACCCGAATTGCGCGGCGCAGCACCAGAGCCGGCCCCAGAACCGTGGGCTTGGTTGGTCTTGCTCTGGCCAGAACCGCGAGCAGAGCCCTTGGTGGATCCGGACTTCGACCCAGACTTGGAGCCTTGGTTAGATCCCTGCTTCGAACCAGATTTCTTGGCTTCTTTCGAGCCTCCGGATTGGCCCTGCTTCGCTGGTTTATTGCCGGATTGATCCTTGGCGTCTTTGTCTTTCTTTTTATCGCCTTCGAGGAATTTTTGGCCTTCCTTCAGGGTATTTTCCAGCTCCTTATCCAGGCCCGCGATGGCCTTATCTACGCCTTTAATATCCTTGGCCAGCTGTTCTGGGCGGGAGGTTCCGCCCGAAGGGGCACTGGCCTCGGCATCGTCGGATTCTTCGTAGTCGACACCGCACAGCTCTGCTGCATCCGCATCATCGCCGACGAGGAATCCCGCGTGCAGGTGGTGGCGGGAGCCATCGGGAAGCTCAAAGGTAAAGCTGACGGCGTAGGTGCCCGGCTTGGTAAAAGCGAAGGCGGGGTGAGCGTGGGATCTGCCGGGATAATCCCAGGCGGTCCCGTCCTCGGTATCCATCCGCACCTTAAGCTCGCCGATGCCCTCATTTTGGAAGGCCACAATGCGCCCATCTTCGGGCCCGGACGCGATGGCCATGCTGAGAGTCGCGGTCTGCTTGGATCCGAGGTAGTCCTCGGAGAGTTCTTGGGTATTAAAGCCCAACCACGGAACATCCTCAATCTGGGTTTGCGGCAGCACCCATCCTTCCTCGGGCAAGGATGGGATATCGAGAGCAGAAATACGCTGCTTGTTCTTATCCGCTACCTCGACCGCGAATTCTTCCGACTGGTATTCCTTGCGTGCGTGGTCATCTTTGACCACAAAGTCGATATCCCCGCCATCATCTTTCAACGCCATGTCTTGGTGGCCTTCGGTAATGCGGATAAAGTCCTCAGCGCTGCAGGTCTCTGCGGCATGCGCGGTGGTTAGAACGGAAGAGGGCAGGCCCACACCGGTGAGGGTTCCCACGCTGAGGAATCCGGCGGTGCCTAGGGCAAGAGCGGTACGGCACAAGGGTTTCATGATTCGATGGTTTCCTTTCGTGGGGTGTTCTCGGAAGCGTTCGCTGGCACGCGAAGAGAAGAGTGGCCTGGCTTGCGGCGAGAGCGTAGGAAGGGATGCAGGGCCCAGACAATGAGAAAGAGGACCGTGAGCGTGAGCACGATGGTTGCGCCCGCGGGAAGATCGATGGCCCACGCCAAATAGATGCCAAAGAAGCTGCACACTGTGCCGATGATGGCGGAGAGGAACATCATCGTGGTCAGGTTGGCCGTGAGCAGGCGCGCCGTGGCGGCCGGGGTAATCAGCAGGGCGAGGACCAAGATATTGCCGATGGTGCTCACGGAAATGACCACCGCGGCGGTCACGCACAGGTAGAGGATGATATCCAGGGCGAAGACCGGCAGGCCCATGGCGCGGGCGGTCTCCCGGTCCAAGCAGGTGGCGTTCAGCTGCGGACCAAAGGCCACGACCACTGCCAGGACCACCAGGCAGACGCTTGCGGCGACGGTGATATCTGAACGCGAAACGCCGGTGAGCGATCCGAAGAGGAAGCTGGTCAGCGATGCGCTATAGCCATCCGTGCGCGAAATAATCACCATGCCCAAAGCAAAGGCGGCGGCAAAAAATATGCCGATGATGGAATCCGCGCGCACGTGGTTGCGTTGCGAAAACGCAGCGATGAGCACCGCGACGACCGCGCCGGCAACCGCCCCGCCCAGCAACACCGAAGTCTGCAGCGCAAAGGCGATGGCCAGGCCAGGGAACACGGCGTGCGAGACGGCATCGCCAATAAAGGCCATGCCACGCAGCACCACATAACAGCCGATGACCCCGCACACGATGGCGGCGATGAGCGAAATGCCCACCGCCCGAGCGAGGAAATCGAGGTGGGGATTGGTCAAATCCCGCAAGAAATCGATAAATGAGATATCAATCATGCAGCTACTCCAATCGCAGCGAGCAACGGGGAAGAGGCACTGACGCCAAACGCGCGGGTCCACGGATCCTTCTTGGCCAAAAGCTCATCGGCGGGACCATCTGCAATAACCGTCCGATTAAAAAGCACCAGGCGCTTGCACGTGTGCGCCGCCTCCGACAGGTTATGGGTAGACATCACGATGGATTTTCCTTGCGCCGCAAGCTCGGCGAAAAGCTCTAATAAGGCCTCGGTATTTGGGGCGTCGAGGCCGGTAAAAGGTTCATCGAGTAACAAGACCTCTGGCTGAATGGCCAGGGCGCGTGCAATCAATACGCGCTGGCGCTGGCCGCCGGAAAGCTCCTCGATGGGACGGGAGGCAAATTCCTCCATATGTACCAAGCGCAGCGCCTCCGCGGCGGCTGCGTGATCCTTTTTCCCAGGGCGCTTAAACCATCCGATGAGCCCGGTGCGCCCGCTGAGCACGGTGCGGTACACGTTGATGGGAAAACCCCATTCCACCTCGTGGCGCTGGGGAACATAGCCCACAGAGCCGGTGACGGTGCACGTGCCAGAGGAGGGTATAAGACCCAAAATGGCGCGCATCAGTGTGGTTTTGCCGGCACCATTGGGGCCTAAGAGCCCAATGAATTCACCGGTGCCTACTTCGAGGTTGGCATCTTCAATAACGGTGCGGCCAGATAGTGCTACCTGCAGTCCGCGCACCTGAATGCACGGCTTAGGCATGGCCATCGCCCCGCTTGCGGGATTTCACGAGCACGGTAACACCAGCGATCAGCACGATTATTCCGCCGCTGACCAAAACATAAACCCAGACCGGAAGGGAAGAATCCTCGGTCGTGGCGTCTGCTGGGCTCCACTCCGCATCCTGGGCGGCCTTGATATCTGCGCCGTCGCCCACAGCGAAGGTCAGCACGCCGTCGGTACTAAACTCCTCGCCGTTTGTGGTTTCACCCTTAATCCGGATGCCCACCTGGTGGGTGCCCGGCTCAGTAAAAGTCCAGTTGGCGTGGGTGTGCGTATTGAGATCTACCCAGAACTCAGACTCGCTTTTTTCTGCCGTAGACCACAGCAGCTGGGGTGCCTCAAAGCCGCCGTTTTGCAAAAAGAGCGAAAAATCTCCTGGTCCGGAGTGGCCGAGGAATTCCATGGTGACGCCGCGATCGGCGTTATCGACAAGCGAAGGCGCCTGGGTATTCCACCCCAGCCACGGAACGCCGACCTGCTCAGTTTGCGGGACAACCCACACATCCTCACCGGATTGTGCGCCGACGAAGCTGAAGTCCTCGGTATCCGGCAGCGTTTGCTGGGCCGCATCGCCTACCGAAAATACCAGGTCATCGAGGTGGCGCCACACCGGGGATTCGCCCGCATCATCCCGGGCCAATAGCTCGGCATCAGACCCGTTGAGCAGCGTGCCGATATCAACGTGGCCCGCATCGATGACCTTTTCTTCGCCCTCTGGCGCAACGGTCTCATCCGCGCCGACCACCTGCGCGAGGTCGCTGGCCCAGGCAGGCGTTGCGGATACGGCGAGGCCCGCAGTGACGATGCAGGCCGCCGTGCGAGTGGCCGCGCGGGCAACGGTACGAGAGGCAAGGTTAAGCATGGTTATCTCCATTCGAAGGATGTAGGCAACGCTGCAGAGAGTCAGCATTGAATTTCATGAGGTCGATATAAGTAGGCACGGCATCATCAAGCGTGTCGCCGTAAATGGGGCACAGCTCCACGTTTTGTTGTGCGGCGGCTTCCTTCAGCGTGCTGGCGCTGGCTTGCTCCACCGGTTCCACAAAGACCGCAGGAAGGTGCAGGTTCTCCAGCGTTCGGCGCAGGGCAATGACCTCTCGTGGTGAAGGCTCAATGGCGGGATTGGGGGTTACGAACCCGGCCACGGAAAGGCCGTAGCCCTGCTCTAAGTAGGCGTAGCCGTGGTGGGTGGTGACCAAGTGCCGATTGCTCTGCGGAATAGAGGAAATCGCGCGGTCTATGTACTCGTCCAGCTCGCGCAATTCCGCGATATAAGACTCGGCGCGGGCGCGGTAATCGGCGCCGTGCGACGGATCCGCATTCGCCATTTCTTCAGCGATGACATCGACATAGGCAATGGCATTGTCCACGTTGTGCCATAAGTGTGGGTCCACCTCGCCGTGGATATGTTTGCCCAAGACCGCCTGGGGGAGCAGGTACGTATCCGCGCCGGGCGTGCCCAAAAAGCGATAAGCAGGATCCGGTGGAATGGGCTGCAGGACCGAGGAGGGGACCGCCACCGCGGTATGCGCGGGGTCAAAATGCTGGTCTTGATCGCGCAGATCAATAGATCTCTCTGCTACATCAGCGGCGATATCCACGTGGCCGGAATCAATGACATCCATATCTTCCGGCGGGTTCACGCCAACCGCGACAGTTAGGTGCTCTACCTCCGTGCCATCTGCCTGAAAGCCGAGCTTATAGATGCCCGGTTCCGAAAAGCCCCACGAGACGTGCGTGTGCGCATTAGCAGGGAGGGTGACCGCGTCATCGCCAGCTTCGATGCCATCGGCGCTATTAAATAGCACTTCCGGCGTACCGAAGGTGGAGACCACGTAGGCAGCGACATCGCCAGGGCCCTCGGCAGAGACCATGCGGAAGTCGACGCCGGAGTTGCGCTGTTCGGCGCCGCTGATGCGCAGGCCCAACCAGATGGCATCCAGGGAGACATCTTCTACCAGCGGCACGAGGGTCGCTCCCCGGGTGGAGGCCGAATCTGCGACCTCTACCACGGGTGCATCCGTGGACTCGTGCAAGGTATCTATCAGGGACTGCGGTTCCAGGAGGTACCCATTGCTCAAGGCAAGATCCGCATTGGCCACATTGCGCACCGTGCGCAGCGTCGGCTCAAAGGTGTGCGGGTCCTTTCCACTGGGGATGAGTCCGGTGACCGAGGCATCCTCGCCAGCGACGTGGCGCGCCATATCCGCCAAAATCGGCGTTGTCGCCACCACGCTGAAGCGATCCGAGGTATCCACCGCTGCCGAGGTCGTGCATCCTGTCGCAAGGAGGGAGACGCTAAAGAGCGCCCCGACGGCCTGCAGCCCGCGCGGTACGAAACGGTAGTGGGGCACTGGCATTAATTCTTTGCCCTCGCGACAGCGAGCCGTGCGATGCCCAGGCCAAGGAACAGCATGCCCAGACCGAGCACGCCGATACCGAGCGGCATGGTGGGGGTCCCAGTATTGGCGAGAGCCGCGTTGCCGCCCTTTCCGGATGCGTTCGCACCGGAACCGCTAGCGGCATCCTGGCCAGCGCCGGAGCCATTAGAGCCCGCGCCGGCTGCGGCGCCAACACCGCAGTCGCCGCCCTCCGGGTTTACTTCCGCGCCCAGGTCAAAGTGGCCATTATCGAAGGCACCATCTGGCTTGCCGCCGCCCACGACGAAGTGCAGCGTTGCCTGGCCGGCTACCTGCTTGTCGGCGGAGGTTTGGGCCACTTGGCGGATGGTGACGTCGTAGGTGCCCTGCTTTTCGAAGACCCAGTTAGGGTGCACGTGGGTATTGGGCGCGATATTGTAGCTGCCTTCAACGGCGCCGTTTGCGCCGCGGAACCATTCATCACCGACGATCTTGCCCAGGCCACCCTGGCTGTAGACCATCATGGCGCCAGGGCCCTTCATATCAACGAGCTCCCAGGTGACGTCACCCGGAATGTGCTCGCGCATGGAAGGGCTCTGGGTATTTGCACCGAGCCATGGCACGCCATCGACCTGCGTAGAACCGATCATCCACGCTTGGCCGGCCGATACGGGACCAACATCTTCTGGCAGTTCGACGCTGGAATTATCGGAGAGGTAAAAAGTCGCGCCATCGGCATCGCGCCACTGCGGCGGCGAAACCGTATCGTCTTTAATCTGCGGGATAATACCCGGCCGGCACTCTGGATCCGAGGACTGACCATCGCTTGCGGCGCTGCCGCCCTGTCCACTCTCGGAATTGCCATGTCCGGCTTCATTACCGGAGTTGTCTGCAGCGCCGTTGCCGCCCGCGGAGCGGTGAGTGGAGGTGGCATCGCCGCCTTCGCCCACCTGCCAGGTATAGGTCACCGCGTTACTGGTTTGGCCGTTGGAGGAGGCTTGGACGGTCATCTCATACGTACCGGCCTCGCTGAAAGCCCAGTTGACGTGGCGGTGTGCAGGCTGTGGCTGGTTAATCACCTCGCCGCTGGTGAGCTCCATCGAACCGGAATTGGTCACGGCGCCGACGTTGCCGAAACCAGAGGTTTCAAAGACATAGACCGAGCCCGGCCCAGAAATATTGGTGAATTCGAAGTCAACGTTGGTAAAGCCACCATCGCGCGCCGGCTGAGTATCCCAGCCTGGCCAGATGATATTCGGGTCCTGGGTTTGGGGCAGGAAGTAGGTCGATTCGCCAATCTCGGGAACGCCCTCGGTGGCATCGGACCATGCCGATTCCACGACTTGGAGCAGTACGTCATCGCCAGGGCGCTCGACGTGTGAACCTGTGACATCTTCCTGCATGGATAGGTGCAGCTGGCCGTCCGGCGCAGTGACGTAGAACGCATCGATATGGCCGGAATCAAAGACATCCTCGAAGGCAAAGGCCGGTGAGGCCGGAACGAAAAACGCGATAAGGGCGGTAATCACCGCCGCGATGATGCGGCTGCCAGGCCGGTGAGCTCTGGTGCGTGAAATGGTGTTGGTATCCATGGTTGATATTCCTTTAGAGCGTTTGGGCTGGGGTTCCCATTTGCTGCGGATTAGTAGTTAGATGCGCCAGCCAAAGCGCTCACGAATGAGGTCTTGGTTGTCGCGGAAGAAGTTGTAGAAGGCCTTGAAAGTGATGCCAAGGACCGCGGGCAAGACCAGGGCCCAAGGATTAAACGAGGACCCTGCTGGAGCCGACGGCTTAGATGGCTCGGATGGCTTGGAAGGCTTAGACGGTTTCGATGGCTTGGACGGCTTTGCCGAGTCCGAAGGTTTCTCGGATGGCTTCTCGGAAGGCTTTTCCGATGGGGCATCGGATGGCGCTGGCGTAGAACAGGACTTCACCGCCTCATCACCAATGGCAAAGGTCAACGTCTGTGGTTTGGATGCAAGTTCTTTGCCATCGGTGGTAGTTGCCGTATAGGTTGCCTCAAACGTGTAGATGCCCGGCTTGGTAAAAGCCCAATGGGTATGCTTGTGCGATGCGAAAGTGGTCTCGATCGTGTGATCGTTTTCGGCGGAATTGGCAAGGACGTCATAGCCGACACCCCTGGCCTTATCGATGTATGCGCCCCACTCAGCGCCCTCTGGCGTGTGCGTGGGCTTGAGGTTCAAATTGACCGTGCCATCTTTCATCTTGGAATAATCCAATTTTTCGGTGTTATACCCCGGCCAGATGATGGCTTGGTTCTGCGTCTGCGGCAGGTGGTAGAAGCGGTCTCCGATATTGCCAAGGAAATCGAACTTTTTATCACCCAGCTGCTGGCCGCGGGGAGTAAGCGCGTTTTTGTGCACGCCGAGCACCACGTCATCCAGCGAGCGGTCTACCGACTCCTTATCTACTTGGCCTGTGTCATCGCGCAGGACAGTGCGGAAACCGTCGTCAGTAGGCAGCGCCTTGATATCGACGTGCCCGCGGTCAAGTACCTGCTTTTCGCTGCAGCGTTGAGCCTCCTCGTCCTGTGGCGGTTGATCTGGTGCCGGCGTATCGCCGGGCGCAAGTGAATCGCCAGCCCCAGGATTTTCGCCTGGAGTAGCGGCGTTCCCGTCCGCGCTGGTAGAAAGCTCGCCTTCTGCTTCGTAGTTTTCACCGAATTCGAAGGGCTCGGCTAGCACCGTGCTACCGTGGCCGGCCTTGACCGTGGAGTGCGGGAAGACGTTTACTTTGGCAATCTTGTTCTCAAAGTACTCGCCATTGGTAAAAGTAGCCCCTCCGTGCCCGTTGGTAATTGGGGCTTCCACTGGCGCCGTGGGTTCCGCGTCGTTCTTGTCGTCATAGAGACCACCGGTCATCACGCCGCTGAAGTTATTATCATCCATGTCGATGATGATTTTGGTCCCGCCTTTACCGTGCTGGCGCATCCGCACCGTGTAGCCGGTTTCTTGCAGCGTTACCTCTTCGGTGGGGGCCAGTTCACGCGGATTGGAGCTTTCTTCCCAAGCCTCCGCTTCAGCGGAAGAATCGGTGTGGGCGGGAGAGCCTGGGGTAAACTCCACCTGCTCCGAAATCCAGCGCGGCGCATCGCCTTCTGGAGTAAAGACGGCCTGGATATTGGACGATGTTGGGCCCATGTACTCATCCCACTCGGCGTGGCCGTCGGCGACGGGCAGATCGGTGAGGAAGTAGCCATCGATAAGCAGCGTAAGCGTGCCGGATGCTTTATTTTCCGCATCAAAGGAAATGGTGGTGAGCTTATCGTCACCGTCTTTTTCCGGATTCTGCTTTTTGTCCATGCTCAGGCTGTATCCGGCGGCGGCGGCATCGCCGGAGGAGGCGCTATCGAAGCGCTCCTTGAGACTGGGGGTCTTTTCATCCTTTGGCTTTTGCCCGCCCACTTGATAGCTGGTGGTCTGCGGCTTACTGGCCACGAGCTGCCCATCCGCCGTGCGCGCGGTGGTGCGATAGGTCAAGCGATAACGGCCGGGCTTGGTAAAGAGAGTGGCGTTATGAGTGTGGGTACCGGCATTGAGGTATGTGGAGTGCGGTGAGTCTTGGAAGGAGCCCAGCATGCGATGGAGCTCGGCGCCGTCTTCATCGTCCTTGTTGGTAAAAAGCTCCACGTCGCCCGGGCCATCCACGCTTAAAAGGTCGAGGAAGGCGATGTTATCGCGGAAATCTTTCACGGGAAGCCCAGTGTCTGCGCCGAAACCGATCCAGATGGGTTCTTGGTTGGCGGAGGCCTGGTAGGGAGCCGTGTAGTAGGTGGTGCCTGGGTCACCGATGTAGTCCTGCGTGCCGTTTTCAGGCAGGGAATACATAAAGTTCTGGTGGCGCTTACCGTCCTCGTCTTCGCGGGTATAGCCTTTGCCTATCCAAGCAACGGTGTCATCGATAAGCGGAGTTTGGCCGGAAAATTCGGATTTCAGCAGGAAGTTGTCTTCTTCCCAAAAGCTCTTGGGGGAGTCGACGTGGGTTTGGGTTGCGATGTGTTTGCCATCGTCTGGGCCGGCGTAGGCGGTAGCCGGGGTGATCAGCGCGATCGTGCTGAGCGTGGCTATGAAGCGGATACGAGGAGATGCCACCAGCGCGTTACCTTTCTGCAGTTGTCAGTAGTTCACCTCGAAACTATAGAAAATGATTCCCAATACTGAATAATCGATTGAAAACCGTTCCCGTTTACCTGTGGGTTTATAATGAAACTCGTTATCATCTACCCCTTTTTGTGTGTAAGAAAGTAAATGAAGACGCACTTTTGGGTAGTAGAGTGAGGCGCTGGTTTGGGCTGGTGCGGACTGTGTCCCGCGGCTCCACTACGATGGTGGCCATGACTGAAGTTCGCGTTAGATTTTGCCCTTCTCCCACTGGTACCCCGCACGTCGGCATGGTGCGCACCGCCCTATTTAACTGGGCCTACGCCCGCCACACCGGCGGAAAGTTGATTTTCCGAATCGAAGATACTGATGCTGCCCGCGACTCGGAAGAGTCCTACCAGGCCATCATTGATTCCTTGACCTGGCTCGGATTGGGCTGGGATGAGGGCGTCAATGTGGGCGGCCCGCATGAACCGTACCGGCAGTCCCAGCGCATGGACATTTATAAAGACGTGCTCAATAAGCTTATCGATGCCGGGCACGTCTACCCCGCCTACTCCACCGCGGAGGAAGTAGAAGAGCGGCACAAGGCAGCCGGGCGCGATCCTAAATTGGGCTATGACAACTACGACCGTGACCTGACGCAGGAACAGATCGAGGCCTTTGAGGCTGAAGGCCGCAAACCTGTCTGGCGCCTGCGCATGCCGGACAAGGATTGGGCCTGGACCGACCTCGTGCGCGGCGAGATGTCCTTCAAGTCTGAAACTCAGCCTGATTACGTGGTGGCGCGCTCCAACGGAGCTCCGCTCTACACCCTGGTAAACCCGGTAGATGACGCGCTGATGCGCATTACCCACGTACTGCGCGGCGAGGATCTTCTCTCATCCACCCCGCGCCAGCTGGCAATGTATGACGTGCTGAAGGAAATCGGCATCGCGGAATTTACTCCGGAGTTTGGTCACCTTCCCTTCGTGATGGGCGAGGGGAAGAAGAAGTTGTCCAAGCGCGACCCGCAGTCCAACCTCTTCAATCACCGCGATAACGGCATCATCCCCGAGGGCATGCTCAACTACCTGTCGCTGTTGGGTTGGTCCCTGTCCGCGGATCAGGACATCTTCAGCATGGATGAGCTGATTGAAAGCTTCGATGTAAACGACGTTCTGGGTAACCCGGCCCGCTTTGACCAGAAGAAGCTCGAGGCCATCAACGCCGACCACATTCGACTTCTCGATCCTGAGGAATTTGCCTTCCGCCTGCGCAATTACCTGACGGAGTACACCGACTTCCCGGCCGATTATGATGGCGAGAAATTCGCCTTCGCTGCGGACCTGGTGCAAACGCGCATTAAGACGCTTGCCGATTCCTATGGGCTACTCAGCTTCCTTATCACGCCCGATGCAGAGCTCACCTTGGACGAAAAGGCGGCCAAGAAGAACCTGAAGGAAGATGCCGTCCAACCCCTCGAGGTGGGCATTGACACCCTTGAAGCGGTAGAGGAGTGGAAGACCGATGCTATTGAAGCCGCGCTATCCAAGGCGCTCATTGAGGACCTAGAGCTAAAGCCGCGCAAGGCCTACGGTGCGCTGCGCGTAGCCATTTCTGGTGCCCAGGTTTCGCCACCGCTGTTTGAGTCCATGGAGCTTTTGGGCAAGGAGTCCACCTTGGCGCGCCTGCGTGCTGCCCGCGAGGTAACTCCGTACGTTCCTGCGGCCGAGTAAGGCTGGCACCACCAGAAGCATGGTGGGCGCAGCCCGCTAAAGCGGCGGATGAACATCGAACTACACAGATGTCATCTGCCGCTTTAGTTTAGCTCAAGAAAAACGCCTAAAAATGCCGGTTGCGCTGGCGATTTGGCGCATTGGATAACGATCATTATAGTTATAACACGTTGCAGCGAGCAAGGGAGCGCAGCCGATAAGGATGCGGTTCCAAGCGAGTGAGCAAATGGCCTATGGTGTAATTGGCAACACAGCGGTTTCTGGTACCGCCATTCTAGGTTCGAGTCCTGGTAGGCCAGCAGTGAAAATGCTTTTAAAGCAGGCTCACTAGTTCTATGCCCCGTTCGTCTAGAGGCCTAGGACGCCGGCCTCTCACGCCGGTAACACGGGTTCGAATCCCGTACGGGGTACAAGTAAAATGATTCCTCCAGCCACCACGGTTGGAGGAATTTTTCATATGCGCCCGCGGCTCAATCGGGACCAAAGTGGGTCTGAACTGGGGGATTTACCGGCGCGAAGTCCCTTACTATCTGCTGATTTGTATTGTGTTTACCCATCGTTTACTGTTTAACGAGTCCGCAGCAAGCAAGTGAGAAAGCAGCACTTCTTTTGATTTGCATGCTACGTGCGAACGAGCCCCGTTCGTCTAGCGGCCTAGGACGCCGGCCTCTCACGCCGGTAACACGGGTTCAAATCCCGTACGGGGTACATATTTTGGCTGCGAGGTTCACCGCTCGCAGCCTTTTCTTTTGCCATTTTTTCTCGCGTCTCCAGGGGGCTAGAGAAGTAGATTAAGTGGCGTTTAAACGGCTCTCTCTGCACCACATGGAGCATCGCGTTGTGGGGGTGCGGTGAGCGAGGGAGGCATCGGAAAGCGCCTGCTATGGCCCCAGAGCCCGCCCTTCGCGCTCACTGGCTATGCGAGAGCTGGGGTGGGTTGTGGGCCTCCGTGAGCGCCAAGGGAGGGTGGTGGCTCGACCACTGCAAGAAAGAACGCCCAGCGAGCCTCTCAGGCTGCACTGGGCGTTGTTCGAAGGTGGAAGCTAAGCCATGACCTTCGTCTTCTTAATCGCCTTCTGGAGGCGCTTGTGGTAGTTATCCATGGCTGGGCGCAAGAACAGGCCGAGGATGAGCGCTGGGATGGCGAAGAGGAGGAGCATGCCGAGCTCGTGGAGGATATCGGCTTCGTAAATGCCGGCGATGGCGCTGCGGAACGCGTCGATGCCGTAGGTAGCCGGCAGCCACGGGCTGACATTTTGGAACCATTCCGGAAGCAGCGGCAGGGGATATGCGCCGCCGGAACCGGAGACTTGGATAACCAAAAGCAGGACTGCGAGGGCCTTACCCGCGCTATCGAATGTGATAACCAGTGAATATATTATCAACATAAACACCAGTGAGATTATCCACGAGGCAAAGAGCATCATGAATGGGTGCTCGGGTTTGATCTCCACAAAGAAGATCAGGCTGAGGACGACAAGGGTTGCTTGGGCGATACCGATGAGCCCGAACGTAAGGAAGCGGCCCAAGAAGGCTTGGTTCCTAGTGAAGTGGTCCTTCTTGTCGAGGCCTTCGTTCTTCTTCAAGAATTTGCGCTCAGCGTTGGTGTGCACCAGCACACAGGCGAGCAGGGCGCCCACCCACAGCGAAAGCGTGAGATAGAACGGCGTCATTCCAACACCGAAAGCAGCAACATCGTAGATGGGCTGGCGGTCCACATTGACCGGCGAGGCGATGCGGGAGGCCAGAAGCTCGGGGTCATCGCCAATGAGACCGGCGAGCTGGCTGAGGTCACCGCCGTCGCGGATTTCATCGATCTTTTGGCTGAGTTCGCCAAAGCGGCCTGCCTGCTGCTGCAATGTGCCGGATAGACTTGCGGTTAGATCGCGCACCCGCACGAGTGCATCGTTGTCGTCAGAGACGGTATTGCGGATGCCCGCGATATCGCGCTTGACCGCATCAACATCGCTAGCAACCGTACCTACACTATCTCCCAGAGCCGCTAGCTGTGGCTTCAGATTAGAGTTATAGGAGTTGCGGGCGTTTTCGACGGCCTGCTTGGCGCTGGCGATCGCATCTTGCGTTTGCTGCTTAAAGTCCTGGGAATCCCCGCCACTTTCGATGTTATCGGCTGTAGAAGTCAAAGAATCGTGCAGCGCATTGCTCTGGGCAATGCTGGCATCCAGCTGCCCCATCATAGCCTTATATCCTGCCGCTACAGGGCCTGGAAGGTCGACCTTATCGGCTTCCTTCTGGATGCTGTCTTTGACGCCTTGGAACGCGGCGGTTTGCTGTCCCACGCGGTCTGCGGCAGTGCGGAAGGTCTGGGCGGTTTGCGCGGAGGTGGCGCTGGCGTTGTTCAGCAATTCCTCGATTTGTGAGGATAGTACCTCGTAGCTCTGCGTCGTTGCGGCAAGGGAAGCATCCAAGGAACCAGTGGATTCATCCAGCGTGGACTTTAGGATATCGATGGGGGAATCGCCGTTGTCATTGGTCGTGCTGGAGGCTTGGTTTCCCGCCTCATTCAGGATGTTATTGGCCGCCTGGGTGAGCGGAATGGTGGAATCTACCAGGTTGCTCAGCGCCATGACCGTGCCAGAGGCCGCATCGAGGCGCGACTGTACGGTATTGACTCGGTTGTGCACGTTATTGAGCGCAGCCTGGGTATCACCCTCATCAAGGTACTGGTCTAGCGAGGAAATGACGCCTAGGCCCACATTGGATACGACGCGGGTAAATGACTCATCGATCTTCTGGATCACACCGGTAGCACTGCGTTGGGTAATCGTGGTCGACAGCGCGTTCTTCTTCTCATTGGTGTAGAGATTGAGCTTGCTCGGCTCGGTTCCTTCCACATAGAAGGTGAGGAGGTTGGAGCTAAAATCCTTGGGCAAGACGATGCCGGCGTAGTACTCACCGGATTTGGTCCCTTCTACGGCATCATCGCTGTTGGTGAGGACCCAGTTGATTTCGTCGTTGCGACTGAGCTGGGATAAAACCTCATCGCCTAAGTTGAGCTTAAGCGAAGCGAGGTCGCTTTGGTGTCCCTCATCCTCACTGGCGACGGCGATTTTGAGCTGTTTGGTGTTGGCAAATGGATCCCAGCTGGCGAGCACGTTAAAAGTGGTAAAAAGCAGCGGGATAATGGCGAGGCCGAAAATGATGACGGCGGTCATTACGTTGCTACGGATGGCCTTAAGGTCATCGCGGAGAATGGTCAGGATATTGTTCATGACTTATCTCCCTTTCCGGATTCTTCGCCGTCGTCGGCGGGCTTATCTGTAGTATCGCCCTGCGATTGTGGGGCAGAAGATATTTCGGGGTGTTTATCTGACTGGACATCTTCTAGCCGATATTGATTGGGGTTTTGGCGTTGATGCTCTAGGTGCTGCTGAATTTCTTCATCGCTGAGATCCGCCAAGCGGTTATCGTGCGCGATGCTTTGTTTAACGTATTCCAGCGAACAAATGACCGCGACCGCAATCAGCGCCACGAGGCATGCAATGCCGAAAAGGATCGCTTTCTGGTCCGGCATGAACCGGGAGCAAATCACGAGCGCGAGCACCAAGGCCACCCCGATGGCAATGGTCAGCTTCATCAGCTGCGAATAATTCTTCCGCGCGGTCATCCACTTGGTATCCAAGCTCTTTTGGTATCCCTCGCGGTCTGCGGAGGCATACAGAAGATCGGTGAAGCGGTAGCGGCTGCCAATCAGGTGGACCTGCTCGTTGATAACGAGCCCGCCCTTGGCCAGCTCGTCATTGACCAGCATGGTGACGTTGGACAGGCTGCGCCTTAAGAGTGTGCCCATGAGGTAGGCAACAACCGCCATTCCGGTCAGCGCGGCGATATCGCGGATGTAATGGGTGCCGTAGAACCCGCCCACCGTCTCGCGCATCGCGTCGATGCCGTAGGTAAAGGGCAAGAAGGGGTGGACGGCGCGGAAGAAGTCCGGCGTCATCTCGATGGGGTACAAGCCCGATGCGCCGGGAATCTGAATGAAGGCAAAGACCACCGCTATGCCGCGGCCCACGTGACCGAATGTCGAGACTAGGCCATAGGTAATGTTGAGGTAGCACAGGCTGATGAATACGGAGGTAAGGACATAAGCGGTGGCGCTGACGTGCTCAACGCCGATGACCAAGTTACCGATGGAAACGATCAGCGCCTGGGCAATGGCGAAAAAGCCGAGCAGCAAGAAGCGCGAGAAGTACGCCTTAGTGATGGTCAGATCCCGGCGGCCCTGTGGGTCAACCTCGGCGCGGAAAATGATTAGGAGCATAAACGCGCCGATCCACAGCGTGAGGTTGATAAACAGCGAGGACATGCCGGAGCCGTAGTGCGTGACGGGGAAGACCGCATGGCTTTCCATCTCTGCAGGCGAGGAGAGGAAGGAAGACACGTGGTCCGTATCAAGACCGTTGACGGACTTCAGCACGGTGTTGTTATTGGCCGTGTTGCTTAAGGCAATAACATCGGTGCGCGCGGAGCGAAGGCCTTCTTCGACGCGATCCAGATCAACCGAGAAGCGCTTTACCACTTCTTGGGCGTGGGTTAGCTGCTCGTCGACGCCCCCGAGAAGCCCGTCCGTTTGCCCAACCAGAGCCTTTTGGCTGTTGAGCGAGGCAGATAGGCGTCCGGCGGTAGCTGAGACATCAGACAGCGCAGAATTGAGCTTAGGCAGGCCGTTGGCCACGTCATCGCGCAGTCCGTGGGAATCATCGCGGGCCTGGGACGCCATGGAATTGAGCAATTCCGAGGTTTTATTCAGCGAATCAAGGGTGGCATTGGTATCGCTGTTAAGGGAATCCAGCTCTCCTAACACCGCCCGGTTTTGATTGTTGCGGTCGCGCAGATCAGAGACCGACTGGTTGATCTGCTGGGAGACCTCTGGCGGAAGTGCTGGCAAGGAAGCGACACCGGCTAATTGGTCGATGGCTTTATCCGCCTGGCCGAGGATGCCTTGGGCGCCGTCGGTGGCGGCATCGACGCGGTTGAGAGCGCCGGTTAACCGACCGGTGACAGAACCGATATTGGCATTGGCGTTCGCGGTGCCATCGGCAACCGCAGTCGTGCCTTGGATATAAGCAGCTGTTGCATCGTCGGCGAAGGAAGTTACTTCCTTTTGCACCTCGTCGGTCAAGGAGGTGACCTGGTTTAAGGCCTGCTGCGCGTCATCAATCGTGGTCTGCACGGAGCCTAGCGACGTGCGCGCCTGTGCGATAGTGGGGCGCGCATCGTCGATAGTGGCGTTGACATCCGCTAGGGAATTGCGCGAATTGGCCACGGTATCGGCGGTCTCTGAGAACGAATTCGCGGTATTGCCCGCGGTGCTATTGATCCTATCGCTGAGGTCGCCGCCAGAGTTTCTCAGCTCGGTGGAAACCGATTTCGCGACGTTTTCATTAAAGGTCGCGCTAATCGTGGTTTCGAGGGTAGAAGAACCAGAGTCGGTGACCTTTGGCGCAATGGCATTGATTTTCTCATTTACCTGGTACTCCAAGGTGGGCTGAGAATAAGTGCCTTGGAACAGGCTGACAAAGTCAGAAGAAAAATCTTCCGGCACGATGATGGAGGCAAAAACGTCGCCAGATTTTACGGCGTGTTCAGCTTCGCCGCGGTCCATAAACTGCCAGCCGAGCCTGTCATTGTTGTGCAGCTTTTCCATCATTTGCCCGCCGACGTCAATATCGCCGGTGAGATCTGACGAGGCACCCTTGTCCTCGTTCACCACGGCTACCTTGAGGTGTTCGGTATTGCCATAGGGATCCCAAAAACCGGAGACATTGACCCAAGAATATAAGGCAGGGGTAATCATCAAACCAATGAGAATCACCCAGACTTGCGGCGTCCGCCACAGGCGGACGAAGTCTTGGAGAAAAAGCTTCCAACTAGTAATCACTCGAAAGACCGTAGCACCGAAACGGTGTTAACTAATAGTCAAGCGGGCAGATTCCGCGAAATTGACAGCTTGGTTACCTCTTAGCCACCGTGCTCCGCGAACGACTGCGGCTAAGGTTAATAAAAGGTTAATTCACGCTGGGCTAATACGTAGAAAAGCGCCGCCATAATCCATGCACCAAAGCGGTGGATTATCGCGACGCTCGGGCGCTGCAGGGCGCTTGCCGGCGAGGCTTAGTGCTCGTCGTAGTGGTCACCGTGAGCGGCGTGGCGGTGACCGTCGTGGATGTAGTCAACGTGGTCGCCGTGCGGGACAGCAACGTGGCCGCAGCCCTCACCGTGGGCGTGGTCGCCGTGGGGTTCAGCCTCAATGTGCTCGTTGGTCTCGCATTCGTCCCAGTGGCCTTCGTGCTCGCGGTGGATGTGGCCATCGTGGACGAAGTCGGTGTGGTCCTTGTGTGGGAAAGCAACGTGGCCGCAGCCTTCGCCGTGGGCGTGCTCGTGTTCAGTGTGGGTTGCGTGAGTCATAATCATGAATCCTTTCCGTGTCTTGGTCGGGGAGTGACCTTCTCGTTTTCACTCTGTTTTCATTAAATCATGTTTTCAGTTCGGTTTCAATAGCGTGCGGGAGATTTTCGATATTTCTTCAATAGGCCACGATGGGGTGGGGTATGCAGGGGTGAGACGTGACAATGCCCTGGGCCGGTGGGAGGTCCAGGGCATTGGTTAGGCGTTGGGGAAGCTAGAGCAGCTCTGAAAGTTCTTGGGCGGCGGAGGTAAGAAGGTGGGCGTATTTCTTGGCGGGCGAGGGGCGGAAGCGCTCAGCGGAGCCTGAGATAGACAGCGCTGCGCAAAAAACGCCAGAAGAATCAAAGACGGGGGCGGAAATGGAAGCTAGGCCAGCTTCGCGTTCCTCGATGGATTCTGCATAGCCTTGGCGGCGGGCAGCTTCCACCTCGGCGGTGCTGAATTGCGCGGCGTCAAGGGGGAAATCCACGTAGCCGGCGATGATGCGTGCTGCAGAACCAGAGGTTAGTGGCAGCTGTCGTCCCACCGGAACCACGTTGTGTAGGCCGGATTTGGGTTCGCGAGTGGCAATGCAGGTGCGGGTGGTTCCCGTGAACTCATAGAGCTGAATGGACTCACCGGTGCGGTTGAGGAGCTGATCCATGATGGGGCCTGCGACTTCTAAGATGTGATCGCGGTTGCCGGGGAGTGCTGGACCTGCCTTCCACTTTCCTTCAGGGGTGCGCACGAGGATACGGTGTGCTTCTAACGCGGTGGCTAGTCGGTGCGTCGTTGCCCGAGGTAGTCCCGTGGTTTCACATAACTCATTAAGGGTCGATGGATGGTTTGCGGCGGCCATCATGATGGCCATTGCACGATCTAGTACCTTAATGCCGGAAACTGCGCTATACTCTCCCATATAATGAAATCTACGTCCCAAATTATGAGATTTCAAGTGTGGAGTGATGTTTATGAACCAGCAGCTGACCTTGGCAGAAAAAGTATGGCGTGACCACGTTGTCCAGCAGGGCGACGCGGGCGCACCAGACCTTATCTATATTGACTTTCAACTTTTGCACGAAGTTACCAGTCCGCAGGCCTTCGATGGGCTGCGCCTGCAAGGCCGCACAATGCGGCACCCGGAATTGCACCTGGCAACCGAGGATCACAACGTGCCAACGGAAGGCATTAAATCCGGCAACCTCTTAGAGATTAAAGATGAGATATCGCGCACCCAAGTTTCTACCTTGCGCAAGAACTGCGAAGAATTTGGCGTGCGGTTGCACTCGATGGGTGATGAGCAGCAAGGAATCGTGCACACCGTTGGCCCACAACTGGGCATTACTCAGCCCGGCATGACTATTGTGTGCGGCGATTCGCATACCTCGACCCACGGTGCGTTCGGCTCCATCGCCATGGGCATCGGCACCTCAGAGGTAGAGCACGTCATGGCTACCCAGACGCTATCTTTGAAGCCATTTAAGACGATGGCCGTCGAAGTCACCGGCGAATTGCAGGAAGGCGTCTCCGCAAAGGACCTCATCCTGGCGATCATCGCCAAGATCGGCACCGGTGGCGGCCAAGGCTACATCATCGAATACCGCGGTGAAGCCATCCGAAAGATGTCCATGGAAGCCCGCATGACCATCTGCAATATGTCCATTGAGGCCGGCGCTCGTGCCGGTATGGTTGCGCCCGATGAAACGACGTTTGAGTACGTCAAGGGTCGCGAGTTCGCTCCTAAGGGCGCCGACTGGGATGCCGCGGTGGAGTACTGGAAGACGCTGCCTACTGACGATGGCGCCGAATTCGATCGCGTCGTAGAAATCGACGGAACAGCGTTGACACCATTCGTGACGTGGGGAACGAACCCGGGTCAAGGCCTGCCACTGGGCGAAACCGTACCGGATCCGGAAGACTGTGGCGATGACAATTCCAAGGCCACCGTGAAAAAGGCCTTGGAGTATATGGACCTGCAGCCAGGCACCCCACTGCGCGATATCAAGATCGATACCGTCTTCGTGGGATCGTGCACCAATGCCCGCATCGAGGATCTGCGCGCCGCCGCTGAGGTGGTCAAGGGCCGCACCATCGATGCCAATACGCGGATGATCGTGGTTCCTTCCTCCGCGGTGGTTAAAGCCGATGCGGAAAAGGAAGGCCTCGACCAAATCTTCCAGGAGTTCGGTGCAGAGTGGCGCACGGCGGGATGCTCCATGTGTCTGGGCATGAACCCTGATCAACTGAAACCAGGGGAGCGGTCTGCATCCACGTCCAATCGTAACTTTGAAGGCCGGCAGGGCCCTGGCGGGAGAACCCACCTCGTTTCCCCACAGGTTGCTGCCGCTACCGCCGTCACCGGATACCTGTCCAGCCCGGCTGACCTGAAATAAGCACGCGAGAAAGGTTGAAATAATGGAGAAATTTATCACCCATACCGGCACCGGAGTCCCGCTTCGGGCGTCCAACGTGGATACGGACCAAATCATTCCCGCGCGCTATCTCAAATCGGTCAAGCGTACGGGCTTTGCGGAGGGCCTGTTTTCCAACTGGCGCTCTGATTCCACCTTCGTACTTAACCAAGAGCAGTTCAAGGACGGCTCTGTTCTCTTTGCAGGGCGCGACTTTGGCACCGGTTCCTCTCGCGAGCACGCAGTATGGGCCCTGCGCGAATACGGCTTCAAAGCAGTGTTCTCCTCGCGTTTTGCGGATATCTTCCGTGGCAACTCGGGAAAGTCTGGTCTGCTAACAGGGCTGATGGAACAAGAGGACATCGAGCTTATTTGGAAGCAGTTGGAGGCAGGGGAAACCCAAGTCACGGTCGATCTGGAGGCGCGCACCGTTCAGGTTGGTGAAAACACCTACTCATTCGATATTGATGACTATACGCGCTGGCGCCTGATGGAAGGCCTCGATGACATCGGCATCACCCTGCGCAATGAAGAAGCGATCACGAGCTTCGAGCACTCCCGCGCCAGCTTCAAACCTGCGGTTCACGCGGACTAATCCAGCAGGTGCGCCTCACGCTTTGGCGGGGGCGCACACCACCGTCGCCATGATCCGGGGCAGTGGTGGGGTAACGGTCAAATAACAATACTAACTTTGCAAGCGTGCAGCTGGGTTTATCTATTATTCTCTGCGGTATGACTTCGCCTTATTCCGGATCACGCGACCATGATGGCTACAACCACCACTCCCAACAGCCCTACTCAGGTGGGCAACCGGGATATTTTCGTGAGTCGCCCGGCCCAGGCGATACTGATACCGTCAGCATTATTGGCGATAGTTTCCGCTATTTCGGCCGCAATTGGGTACCGTGGCTTTTTGCCCCGCTGGTGCAAATGGTCGTTCTTTTCGTCGCATACCTCATCATTGCCATCGTCTTTGCCGCCGGTGGCGGTTCCCTTTCCATCGAGGCGGCGACCGAGGGAGCAGCCTTGGACGGTTCCCTCGGCGTCCTGGGCGTGGTGTTACTCGCCCTCGCGGTAATAGCCCTGTTAATTGTCTATCTGTGGGCAAATGCAATCTGGTACCAAGCCGCTAATAAGCAGGTCAATGGCCAGGATTTAACATTCAGGGATTTCTTCACGTTCAAGGGCATGGGTGGCATCATGCTGGCCTACCTCGTTACCAGCGTGGTCATCGGCATCGGCTTAGTCCTGCTGGTAATTCCCGGACTTTTCGCCCTGTTCTTCTGGTGGTGGGTCCCCGCCGTCAAGGCAGTACGCCCTGACCTAGGCCTAGGGGACTGCTTTAAGTTTTCCGCGGAGATCGCAAAGAGGGACGTCGGTACCACCTTGCTGGTCGGAATCTCGCTCATCATCCTCTACATGGCGCTGGGCTCAACCGTGGTGGGCGTCGTCGTGTTGCCGGGACTCATGGCCTTGACCCCCACCCTCTTTGTGCGCCGCAACCTCGGCATGCACGGCTAGGGGCAGGGGCTCGTGCGTCCCGGTCTGACTAGCGCACCGGCAGGGGGCTGGGAAGATAATCGGCGCCAGTTAATTCACCGTTATTGAAGGACAAAACCCACACCGAGGCCTTTTTAAACTTCAATTCCTCCTGCGGCTTCTTGAGGAATTGCGGCGCTAAGTCCTCAATGATGCCGGGGATGGTTTGTCCCTGGCTGATAATGACAGGCACCCCGCCGTCGTTTACAACACGACGGAAAGCTTTCTTGGCGGCCGCCGGGTTCTTTTCCCACACCTCGTCGCCAAAGTCCTTATTAATGGCAATGTCTTTACCCAGCTCATCGGCAAGCGGCGCGGCGGTTTGCTGGCACCGGTGCGGGCGAGCGGAATAGATCGCGGTGGGGTGGTATGCGGCCAGCATAGGCACGAGCATTTCCGCTTGGCGGCGGCCCTTCTTATCCAAAGGTCGCAGGTTGTCATCGCCTTCCCACTTCTTACGGTCATGGGCGTGAGCGTGGCGAACGTACAATACGCGCGTCGTGGGGGCGAGCTGCAGCCGCTTTTGCGCCTTGGCGACGACGTCGGTGTCAACGTCATAAGACAAAAGCTGCTGTGCTTGGTCAATGGGCACCCAACGCAGCTCGTCGGTCTCATCGTTGGGCGTATATGTGCCGTTGAGGTAGAACGCCGCCCAGTAATAGACCACCTTGGTGCGCCCCTGTACAGGGTAGGTAACCTTGCCAATCAACTTGCCAAGGCGCACGTGAAAGCCGGTTTCTTCCTCGATTTCCCGCGCCGCGGTAGTAGGCAGCGATTCGCCTGGGTCCACCTTTCCCTTGGGCAGGGACCAATCGTCATAATGCGGGCGATGGATGAGTGCGATTTCTGGGTTCGCAGGGTCGCCGCGCCAGACGACGGCACCGGCGGCAAGGGTAGTGCGGGGAAACTCCTTGGCGGGATCCACCGGAATTTCTTGATGCCGGCCGGAAATGAATTTTTCGGACTTTTTATCTTTATCGGTCTCGTGCATCTTCTTCGCGCTCGGCATAGCTCTTTGTGCCTTCCTTCGGTAAGTGAAAATTTGGCGTTAACCTCATGGTCATTGTTCCACGGGGGAGATCCCTGCCGCATCCTTGCCACGCCCAGAATGATAAATGCCTTAAGGTGGAAATAATAGGAAAACGTTTGGAGGAAGCCATGGTAAATGTAGCGGTGATGGGTGCTGGTTCCTGGGGTACCACCCTGGCCAAAGTATTTGCGGATGCAGGAAATGATGTCACCCTGTGGGCGCGACGGACCGAATTGGCGGACGCGATTAATAGAACGCACATCAACCCGGATTATTTGCCGGATATTCACCTACCTGCGGCACTGCGCGCCACACACGACGAGGCAGAGGCGCTCTCCGGCGCGGATATCGTGGTCTTCGGCGTGCCATCGCAGTCCTTGCGTGCCAACGTGGAGCGGTGGGCGCCCGCACTGCCTGAAGATTCCACCCTGGTCTCCATTTCCAAGGGCGTAGAGACCAGCACGCTAAAGCGCATGAGCGAAGTCATCGTGGATGCGGCGGGCGTGGATCCCCAGCGCGTGGCGGTACTTTCTGGGCCCAACTTGGCTAAAGAAGTGGCGCAGGGGCAGGTTGCGGCCACGGTCATCGCCTGCACCGACGAAGAGCGTGCCAAGGCGGTGCAGGCGGCCATCGCAGCGCCCTACTTGCGGCCCTACACAAATACCGATGTCATCGGCGCCGAAATCGGTGGTGCTTGCAAAAACGTCATCGCCTTGGCCTGCGGCATGGCCTCAGGCAAGGGGCTGGGCAATAACACCATGGCTACGATGATTACCCGCGGCCTGGCGGAAATTACGCGCCTTGGCATGGCATTGGGCGCGGAGCCTTTCACCTTTTCCGGCTTGGCAGGTTTGGGCGATTTGGTGGCTACGTGTAACTCTACGCTCTCGCGCAACAGAACCTTCGGTTATCGCCTCGGTCAAGGCGGCAGCCTAGAAGAAGCGAAGGCGGCCACCAATGGCCAGGTGGCAGAAGGTGTGTTTTCTTCGGATTCCATCTTCCGCTTAGCCCAGCAGGCTGGTGTAGAGATGCCCATTACGGAAGCCGTCTACGGTGTGTGCCATCAAGGCATGGCGGTAGACGATATGATTATCGCCCTTATGGGTCGCTCCAAGAAGTCGGAGTAGCAGAAAGGTAAAATCATCGCCTATGACTGAAAAGACCCGCGTGGCCGTCCTTTATGGTGGCCGCAGTACCGAGCACTCCGTGTCCTGCGTATCTGCAGGCGCAATTATGAAGCACCTCGATCCGGAAAAATTCGAGGTGGTGCCCATTGGCATTACGCGCGAGGGTACGTGGACGCCCGGTGATACCGAGGGGCTAGAAATCGTCGATGGCGTCATGCCAGAGGTCAAGTACGGCACGGAAATGGCATTGTCTGTCGATCCTTCGCGCAAGGGCGAAATCCGCGCGATTAATGATGGATCGTTGTATGCCCAGGTCGACGTTATTTTCCCCATTCTCCACGGTCCCTATGGTGAAGACGGCACTATGCAGGGGTTTTTTGAGCTTTCCGGTATCCCTTATGTGGGCCCTGGCGTATTGGCGTCTTCGGTGGGGATGGATAAGGAATTTACCAAGAAGATTCTATCCGCAGCGGGCTTGCCGGTGGCACCAGAGGCTATCGTCCAAGGGCGTACGGAATTAACCGCGGAGGAAAAAGACAGCCTCGGTCTCCCGGTCTTCGTCAAACCCGCCCGCGGGGGCTCTTCGATTGGAGTATCCAAGGTGAGCGACTGGGCAGATTTCCCAGAAGCCATACGCATTGCCTTGGAAGACGATGACAAAATTTTGGTCGAGCCAGAAATCGTCGGCCGCGAGGTGGAAGTCGGTGTCCTGCAATACCCGGATGGCGAGCTGATTGCCTCGGTGCCGGCCCTGCTCAAGGGCATTGATGATTCCGATGAGGGTTTCTATGGCTTTGAGACCAAGTACCTAGATAACGTGGTTACGGCCCAGATTCCCGCGCCTTTCCCGGAAGAGCTCACGGAGCAATTGCGCGATATGGCGATTCAGGCCTTTAAGGCGCTCAACTGCGCCGGCCTTTCCCGCGTGGATTTCTTCGTCACCGAAGAAGGCCTGTACATCAATGAGGTCAATACCCTGCCGGGATTTACCCCGATTTCCATGTACCCGCAGGTGTTGGCGGCCTCTGGCGTGGATTATCCCACGCTACTTGAGGTGCTCATCGCCCGCGCCCAAGCACGCACCGCGTAAGCCCGTACCGCGTGACGTAGCGGTACGGCAGTCACGCTGGTTTTACCTTTCTGGAATGTGCTCCGCGGTGATATCGCTGAGGGCCACCAATGCTGCCTGCGCGGAATCCTGCGGGGCGTGCAGTGCCAGGTAATTCTCGCGGCCTAGCGCAAACCAGGTTCCAGCAGTAGTGCCTTGCGCCAAGGTCGTGTCCTCAAACCACGCAATGTCGTTGACCTGTTGGAGCTGCACGCCTGCCTCGTAATTTTCCGGCTGGGCGATGCCACAGCGCGCGACGATGTCCTCGTGCCCCTCAGAGCTCCACACGTAGGTGTCCTTATCGTCTACATCGCGGCGGTGGTAGCCATCCGCAATCTCATCCGGTAGCGCCTTTTCTACTGCGGCGCAGCGGTCATTTTTGGCCGGTTTCAGATCGCGCAACGGGGCAGGGTGGGTCTCCGCTGGCTTATTCTCCAGGGTAGAAACGGCCTCGTTGAGGTCCTTCGGCTCTTCGTCATTAAAAGTCGTTACCGCCACGACGGGAAAGCGCTGGGTCGAATACCAGGTAGAAAGGTTGGAGCCAGAGGTTGCGTCCTTTACCTTGAACCACTGCTCACCATCGATATCTTGCGTGGTGGAGTAATCGGTGTACTGGAAGGGCATGGAAACACCACAGCGCGCCGTTACCTTTTCCTGGGAATTGGCGGCCCAGGCGGCAACGCCGGCGGGTACGGGTTCCGCAACATCGGCGCGCGGTTGACCCATGGCTTCATCGGGAAGCGCGTGCACAAAGTCAGTGCACGCCTGCGAGTTGGCCTCTGGGGAATCCACCGGGGAAACCGCCACGGGGGACTTGGCCGTGTTTGTGAATACGTATTTCGCGCCGAAAAGGACCGCTAGAACCATCACTATGGACAACCCAAGTGAAATGAAGATCGCGGTGCGGTTAAATTGGGATGTCATAGGGGCTCATTTTATCGAAAGGATGCCGGTGAACTTAAGTCAGACTCTCGCGGACGTGGGGGAGCAGGCGGTGATTCGAGAAATTACCGCGGCCGCTCCCAGTAGCTTGAATGGCGATGATGCTGCTGTGCTTTTCGCGGCACCACCTAATTCACGCACGGTGGCCTCTACCGATCTGATGGTAGATGGCCGGCACTTCCTGCGGGAATGGTCCACGCCGCGCGAAATTGGCAAAAAGGCCATTCTGCGCAACTTCGCCGATATCGAAGCCATGGGTGCGCGCCCAGTGGCGGCCCTTTTAGCCATCGCTGCACCGAGCGACACGCCGGTGAGTTTCGTCAGGGGCGTGGCCAAGGGCATCGCCGAGCATTGCTCTTTCTACAATGCTGAGCTGGTGGGCGGGGATATTACGAAATCGGACCTGCTGGTTATCAATATCACCGCCATTGGCTTTTTGGGCGGCAGCCGGGCCGCGTTGACCCTTGATGCGGCGCGGGCGGGCCAGAAGGTCGTGGCCCACGGCGAGATTGGCCACGCCGCAGCAGGCTTGTCCCTGCTGCAGCGATTTGGCCGCGACCTGCCGGCAGAGCATGCGGATTTGTACCCGCTCATTGATGCCCAATGCGCCCCGTGGCTCAGCCCCGGCCGCGGCGTTATCGCCCGCGCCGCTGAGGTTACGGCCATGACCGATAATTCCGATGGCCTCATCCAAGACTGCGGAACCATGGCGCAGCGCTCTGGGGTACACATTGATTTGGATGCCGATGCCATCCAGCCCGATCCACTCCTGCACGCCGCGGCCGCCGTCCTTGACTGCGATCCGTGGCAATGGGTCCTAGCCGGCGGCGAGGACCATACCCTGATTGGAACCACCGCAAAGCAGGCGCCTTCGGGGTTCCGGGAAATCGGCACCGTCTCGCGCGGCAGCGGCATCACCGTAGATGGTCAACGACCCCGTTATGCAGAAGGGTGGGCAGGATTTTAGATATGCACCCGACTTACCATCCCTCGTGGGAACCGGTTCTCGCGCCGGTGCTGGAGCAGCAGTGGCCACGGATTTCTCAGGCGCTGGACAATCAGGATTACCTGCCGCCGGCAGAAGACGTATGCAGGGCATTGCAGATGCCGCTTGACGATGTCCGCGTGCTCATCGTCGGCCAAGATCCCTATCCCACCCCCGGCCACGCGATGGGGATGGCCTTTTCCACCAAGCCAGGGGTTAAACCCCCGCGGTCCTTGGTCAATATTTACCGCGAGCTGTATGACGATGTGGGCGTTCGCGGGCGCGAAGACGGCGATCTGAGCGCCTGGGCCGACCAGGGGGTACTGCTTCTGAACCGGGTGCTGACCGTGGCGCCGGGGCAGGCGGGATCGCACCGGCGCATCGGCTGGGAAGAGGTGACCGAGGCCGCCATTCGCGCCCTTAACCGCACGCCTATGGTGGCCATTTTATGGGGCCGCGATGCCCAAACCTGCGAGCGCTTCCTCCCCGATGTGCCCTGCATTACCTCCCCGCACCCGTCGCCGCTTTCGGCCAGCCGCGGGTTCTTTGGGTCCCGCCCATTTTCCCGGGCAAACGCCCTTTTGCGGGACCAAGGCGCGCGAGAGATCGCGTGGGACTTGTAAACTATTGCGCATGTCATACCCCAGCACGCTGGACGCTCACGGATTGCGCAATTGGGCGCACCGCGCTGTAGGCGAGCTTTCCCATCGGCGCGCCGAAATCAATGCGCTCAACGTTTTTCCGGTGCCGGATTCTGATACCGGCTCGAATATGGCGCACACCATGGAAGCCGCCGTCGCCGAGGTGGAAAAGGGCGGCGGCGACGTTGCGGCCGCGCTAGCCATGGGGGCTGTGCGCGGGGCGCGGGGAAATTCCGGAATGGTCCTCTCGCAGGTCTTGCGCGGGGTCGCGGAGGCCACCGTGGATTCCACCATCGATGGCGCCATCTTTGCGGCTTCGCTTATGCATGCGGTAGAGCTCGTGGACCGAGCCATTGCGGAGCCGGTGGAAGGCACGGTCATTACCGTATTGCGGTGTGCGGCAGAAAAGGCGGAGCACACCGCGCGGCAACCCGAATCTAGTTTTCACGGCGTCGTAGCGGAGACGATTTCGGCAGCCCAGAAAGCCCTTGCGGAAACACCCTCGCAGCTGCCAGAACTGCGTGCAGCCGGGGTCGTGGATGCAGGCGGTGCCGGTTTAGTCATCCTTTTAGAAGCCCTCCTTGCAGAAATCGAGGGCACTACCAGCCACGCAGCCGAATCCATGGAAGAGACCGTCACTGAACTCGAGGTGGTCTTCTTTTTCGAAGGCGATAGCGCGGTACTGAAGGAGAAGATTGCCCCCTTGGGCACGAGCCTGGTCATCGCGCAGGCAGGAGAGGATAGCGCCTCCATCCATATCCATTCCACCCAGGCCGGTGAGGTCATCGAAACCGCCTTTGCCGCAGGATCGGTCAGTAACTTGCGGCTTGAGGCACTTCCGGAGACCTCGGCCCCGCGCGGAGACACTGGCGCCGGTCATACGCGCACCGTCTATGCCGCAGTGCCCGCCGGCCCCGTGGCTGAGCTTGTGCAGTCCGCTGGGGTTACGGTGGTCGAACCAGGAGAAACCATCCACGCGGCTGGCGAGGACATCGTCTTATCCAGCGGGCTAGAAGAACACGCAACTGCAGCGCATACCGTGGACATTTCTTCGCTTGCGGCGGGGCTTGCCGCCATCTCCGTCTATGAGCCGGATAATGCGGATACCGCCGCGGTAGTAGAATCCATGCGCGATGCGGCGCAGTCGATGCGGGTGGCGCACCCAGCGGAAGAATCTGAAGAAGCCATCGCTAAGATGTGCCGCCAGCTGCTCGCCGCAGGCGGGGAGCAGGTCACGGTCATTAGCCCGCTTACTATCTCGCAGGAAGAATTGGCGGCAGAGCTTGGCGTCGACGTTGTGGCCCTGCAGGTGCCGGATATTCCCACTGAGATTGGGGTGGAATAGCGATGCTTGGCTGGCAAGATGATCGCCCGTTGACCGATGTTTTGGATAAAAAAGACGCCACGAAGATCACCAAGGCGCTGGGATATAAGACCTGCGGGGAACTCTTGGCGCACTATCCGCGCGATTATATTCGCCATAATAAAGACGTGGGGCTTGGCGATGCCGCCGAGGGCGATATCGTCACCGTAACCGGAACCGTAACGGGAATAACGACCCGCGATACGGGCAAGACGACCATCATCAACGTCCAGCTCGATGGTCATATTATCGCCACGTTTTTTAATGCCATGTACGTCTTGCGCATGCTCCACCGTGGGCAGCGGGTGATGATGAGCGGAAAATTGAAATATTTCCGCCAGCAGCCCCAGCTGCAGCAGCCGGACTTCGTAGAAATCGACGCCTTCGGGCGCCCAGACGGAGAACTCGCCGCCTACCGCGAACAGGCGCCAACGGCGGGGAAAAGAAAGCCCCAGAAGGCAACCGGGTCCCTGCGCAACCTGTCCCAATTCGGGCGGCTCGATACATTATTGCTCGAGCGGGAATGGATCCCGGTGTATCCCGCCACGGCGAAGATCACCTCGTGGTACCTCATGGGGGCCATCCACTACGTGCTCGCGCACACGCCAACCATTAGGGAACCTTTAGACCAGCAGATGATTATCAGCCTGGATCAAGCGGTGCGCGAAATCCATGAGCCCGGCGCGGCTGGCCCGCAGCGCGCGATCCAGCGCCTCAAGTACAACGAGGCGCTCTCCATTGGCCTGGTCATGGCGCTGCGCCAGCGCGATGCGCACGCGCACACGGCGCCGACGATGCCCGCCATTTTGGGCGGCTTCCGCGAAGAGTTATTGACCCACCTGCCTTTTGAGCTCACACGAGGCCAGCGACGGGTCATCACTGAGATCGATGATGACCTGTCTGGTTCCTTACCCATGATGCGCTTGTTGCAGGGCGAGGTGGGCTCGGGGAAAACGATGATCGCCACCTGCGCCATGCTGCAGACCGTCGATGCTGGGAGCCAGGCGGCGCTGCTTGCTCCCACCGAGGTTTTGGCTTCCCAGCACGCGGCCTCTATTGGCACGTCGGTGCCAGAAGGCGTCAAGGTTGTGCTCTTAACCGGCTCCATGCGGACCGCCGAGAAGCGCCAAGCCCTCCTGGATATCGTCTCGGGTGAGGCTAATATCGTCATCGGCACGCATGCCATCATTCAAGAATCGGTCGAGTTCTTCGATTTGGGGTTGGTGATCGTGGATGAGCAGCACCGCTTTGGCGTAGAGCAACGCGATAGCCTGCGCTCTAAGACGCGCGAGGGGATAAGCCCCCACGTTTTGGTCATGACGGCAACCCCCATCCCACGCACCATCGCCATGACGATTTTCGGTGATCTCGCGGTATCGACGCTCGCTGAGCTGCCCGGCGGGAGAAAGCCGATTCAATCCGCAGTGGTGGCGGAGTGGCGGCCCATATGGGTGGCGCGGGCGCTCGAGCGCATCCGCGAGGAAGTGGCGCATGGCCACCAGGCTTATATCGTCTGCCCGCGCATCGAAGGCGAGGGCGGCGTGCTTGAACTGGCGGAACAGCTTGCTGCTGGCCCGTTTAAGGGGCTGAGGGTAGATATCTTGCACGGCAAGATGCCGAATAAGGATGAGGTCATGACCTCATTTGCCCGGGGCGAGATCGATATCTTGGTATCCACCACGGTCATCGAGGTGGGCGTCGATGTTCCCAACGCCACGGTCATGCTCATCCGCGAGGCGGAGAATTTCGGCGTCTCCCAGCTACACCAATTGCGCGGGCGCGTAGGCCGCGGTGGCAACGCGTCCATTTGCCTGATGCATACGAAAGCGGAGGATAACTCGGCCTCGTATCGGCGCATTACCCAGATTGCCCAGACCTCGTCTGGGTTTGACCTTGCGGAATTAGACCTTCGGCAACGCCATGAGGGCGATATCCTGGGTGCGGTGCAATCTGGTACGCACCGGACGCTGCGGTTGCTCAACCTTGCCGATGACCAAGATATCGTTGAGCGCACTCACGCGGATGCGTATGCCATGGTCCAGCGCAATCCCCAGTTGGCCGAAGAGTTGACGCGGAATTTGAGTCAAAGCGAGCAGGAATACTTGGAGAAAAATTAAGAGGGGATAGGCTATAGGTATGAAAATCTACGCCCCCTTCGCGGGCATCGTTCGCTGCCATGTCGATGTAGGCGAGAAGATCAGCACTGGTCAAGAGCTAGCTACCGTTGAGGCGACGAAGCTGGAATCGCCCGTCGTGTCCCCAGGCCCGGGGACGATTACTCGCATAGCGGTGGCAGATTTTAGCGATGTTATTGGCGGAGACTTAATTATGGAGATTGGAGAAGCGTAAATGACGCGGATTATTGCAGGCGAAGCGCGGGGGCGGACCATCAAGGTTCCGGCGGAGGGTACGCGCCCGACCGCCGATCGCGCGAGGGAAGGCCTGTTTTCTTCGTTGAATGCCCGCTGGGGGTTCCAGGGTTCCAAGGTGCTTGACCTATTCGCTGGTTCCGGTGCCTTGGGGTTGGAAGCATTAAGCCGTGGGGCAGAAGAGGCGGTGCTGGTGGAATCGAACCCTGCGGCGGTGTCCATCATCAAGCACAACATTGGCGTGGTGAAACATCCTGGTGCCCGCGTGGAGGAAAGGAAGGTATCTACGTACCTGGCCAGTGCCCCGCGCGGCTACTTCGATCTTGTTCTAGCGGATCCGCCTTATGCGTTTGACGATGTCGCCGGGCTCATCGCCGCAATAGAGCCAGTGCTTACAGATAGCGCGATGGTGGTCATTGAACGCCACGTCGAATCGCCCGAGACCGAATGGCCAGAAGGGTTTGTGCCGACGGGGCAGAAATTAAAGAAGCGTACCTTCGGCATCGCGCGCATGGATATGGCAGTCTATACCCGTCCCGGCACCGACGATGCCGATGACACCTTAGATAACTAGAGAAAGCGATATTTTATGACCACAGCCGTATGTCCTGGGTCTTTTGACCCCATCACTCTTGGCCACGTCAATATTTTTGAGCGCGCCAGCCAGATGTTTGATGAGGTTACGGTGCTTGTTACTGGCAACCCAGAAAAGCCTTCCGGGTTATTTAGCGTGCACGAGCGCATGGATCTCATCCGCCAAAGCGTGGATTCGCGCATTAACGTGGACTATTGGTCCGGCCTGCTCGTGGACTATACCTCGCAGCACGGCGTAGACGTTTTGGTCAAGGGACTGCGTTCTTCCCTGGACTATGAATACGAGCTGCCGATGGCCCAGATGAACCGGCGCTTGTCCGGCATCGATACGGTCTTTTTGCTAACCGATGAAAAGTACGGCTACATCAGCTCTTCCCTGTGCAAGCAGGTCGCGCAATTTGGCGGCGAGGTCACCGGCATGCTTCCTGATCCGGTAGTACAAGCGGTGAAGGAAAAATACCGCCGATGATATTGGCGCTGATTATTTTTGCCGTCGTTGTCGCGGGATCCACCCTGCAACGCGTCTCCGGCATGGGGCTTGGCCTTATTGGCGGGCCGATTCTCATGTTGGTGATGGGCCCGGTAGAAGGCATCCTCGTGATCAACGTCTTGGCAGCGGTCAATGCGCTGCTGACCACGGTGACTGTCCGCCGCAATGTTAGCTGGCGAATGTTTGGGCTCATCGCGCCAGTGATGATTATCGGTTCTCTCGCGGCCGCAGCGTTGATTAGCAAGATCGATACCGCAGGGCTATTGATAGTGGTGGGTACAGCACTGCTCATCGCCTTGGCAGTGGTGACCTACGGCGCTAGGTTCGTCCCGCCGATGGAAGGCAAGGGACCTGCCATCTCCGCGGGCATTCTTGGCGGATTTACCAATACTCTGGCGGGAGTGGCCGGCCCAGTCATTACCGTCTACGCTCAGGCAGCCAAATGGCCGCAATCCATGTACACGGCGACCCTGCAACCGATCTTTGTGGTGGGCGGAATCTTTTCCGTTATCACCAAGACCGCGCTCGGTGCCGCGACATTTGATGGCTTGCCCTGGATCATTTGGCCCGCAGGCATTGCCGGCATGTTCATCGGCATCTGGCTGGGATCGCGCATCGCGCACGCGGTGTCCAGGGATATCGCGCGCGCACTGTCGCTATCGGTCGCTAGCCTCGGCGCTCTCAGCGCACTGATTCGCGGCATCGTCACCTACGGTGCCTAGGGCGCGGCTGGCACCGCACGAGGTTTACCTAAAGAAGCGAGGACAAGAACTCTTTGGTGCGCGGCTGCTGTGGATTGTCGAGCACTTCAGCCGGGGTACCGGATTCAAGGACTACTCCGCCGTCCATGAAGAAGATTCTATCGGCGACCTCGCGCGCAAAGCCCATCTCGTGGGTGACCACGAGCATGGTCATACCCAGGGCGGCGAGATCCTTCATGACGCGGAGAACCTCGCCAACGAGCTCGGGATCGAGGGCGGAGGTGGGTTCATCGAAAAGCATGAGCTTGGGCTCCATCGCCACGGCGCGGGCGATGGCAACGCGCTGCTGCTGGCCACCAGAAAGCTGAACCGGGAAGTTATCGGCCTTGGCCGCAAGTCCCACCTCGTCTAACAGCTCCATGGCACGCTTCCGGGCCTTATCCTCCGGCACCTTCTTGACCTGCATCGGTGCTTCAATGATGTTTTCAATCACCGTGCGGTGGGGAAAGAGGTTGAAAGATTGGAATACCATGCCGATATCGGAGCGTTGCTGCGCAGCTTGCTTCTCGCTGATCTCGTACAGGATTCCGTTCTTTTCGCGGTAACCAATCAGCTCGCCATCGACATAAAGGCGGCCTGCCGTGGCCTTATCCAGGTGGTTAACGCAGCGCAGGAAGGTTGACTTACCGGAACCAGATGGACCCAACAAGCAGGCAACCTCGCCGGGCTGGACCTCTAAGTCGATGCCCTTGAGCACCTCGAATTGACCGAAGGATTTGTGCACATTTTGCGCGGAGATCATGGGAATAGTCATTAGTTTTTACCCTCCTGGATTACGGAGACGTTGCGGGGGATAGTACCTTCGGCATCGGCAAGCGCGGCAAGTTGGCGCCCGGTGAGCTCGCGGGTGGCGCCGCGCTCAAAGTGGCGCTCGAGGAAGTACTGGCCCACCATGAGCAGGGAAGTAATGACCAAGTACCACGAGGCAGCGACCATCAAGAGCGGAATGGGCTGGAAGAGGGCTGCGGAAATGTCCGTAGCGCGGCCGAAGATCTCGTGGGTATAGGGAATGGCAACCACCAGTGACGAGGTCTTGAGCAAGGAAATGAACTCATTGCCTGTCGGCGGGATGATAATGCGCATCGCCTGCGGCAACACGGTGCGCCGCATGGTCATCCACCAAGACATGCCGAGGGCCTTTGATGCTTCTTTTTGGCCTTCTGGCACCGAGGAAATGCCCGATCGCACGATTTCTGCCATATAGGCGGCCTCATTGAGGCCCAAGCCCATGACAGCCAAGAAGAAGGCATTGGTCAACACGCTTTGCAGGGAGATCTCTGTAAAGCCCAAGTTGATGGACTGGTAAATCGCAGAAAGCAAGCCCCAGAAGACCAGCTGGACATAAATCGGGGTGCCGCGAAAAATCCACAAGAAGATCCAGGAAATGGCGCGCAGGATGGGATTGGGTGACATGCGCATCACGGCGAGGATGGCGCCGCCTACCACGCCAATGATCATGGACAAGATGGTGATCGCAATCGTGTGCAGAGAGGCGATAGCGATGCGCTGATCAAAGAGATACTGGAAGTACGTATCCCACCCAAAGGCCTCATTGCGCGCGGAGGCAATGACAAACCACAGGCCAAGAATAAGTAGCACGGCTGCGCAGAGCCACCGCCAGGGGTGGCGCAGTGGCCGGGCTTCGATCTTGGCTGGTGCCTCCTGCTGCGCCGTGGGGCCGGCTGCCTCTTTGTGCTCGTTAACCATTTATGGGCCTTTCATTAATCATCGCCTGGTCTACTAATCCATCTTCAATTCCCCAGCGGGCCAAGATCTCCGCGTACTCACCGGTATCAATGAGGTGTTGGAGGGCAGCGGCTGAGGCCTTGGCCAAGTCCGAGTCCTTCGGGACCGCGAAGCCGTAAGGGGAGGCCTGGAACATATCGCCTACAGCGCGCATCTTTCCCTCGGAGCGATTGACCGCCCAAGCGGTCACCGGCGAGTCCGCGGACAGGGCATCGGCGCGGCCCATAAGGACGGCGAGCGCGGCGTTATCCCCGGTGTCATAGGACAAGACGGTGAGATCGCCATCGCATGCTTCTTGCTTGGGGCGCACATCATCGGTCTCTGACACGGTGGTGCGCTGCACGGCGACGGTCAGACCGCAAGGGTTTTGGGGATCGACCCTATTGGGGCCATCGACAAGCTCTGCCCACTGGATGCCCGCATAGAGGTGGTCCACGAAGTCGAACTCATCGCGGCGATCGGCCGTATCCGTAAACCCGGAGGCGCCCATGTCTATCTGGCCGGATTGGACCGCGGGCAGGATCATGGAAAAGTCTTGCTCTAGGGCCTGGAATTTTAGGCCCAGCACGCCTGCGACGGCGCGGGCAAGGTCGAGCTCTACGCCCTGCAGATCGCCGTGGGAGTCCTTGAGCTGAAATGGGGCATAGGGCGGGTTTGTACCTGCCGTGAGCACACCGTCATCGTCGTGGTACATCGCGGCGATCTCTGGAACCTCGCTGGTTTCTGGCTCCTCCCACCCCTCTGGAGTCGAATCCTCCTCGTTGACCACGCACGCGCTCAAGGGGAGTACGCACGCCACCACGGCGGCCGTTAGTGGTCGATGATTAATCGCCCAGGGCATTAATACTCCGCCGTCCTTTCCTCGATGGCTTGCGCGTTTCTGCGGTCGACGTAGATGAAGATGGACACGATAATGGCACCGAGGATGAAGTACCCAATGATGGCGCCCGAAGAGGCGTCCTGGTCTGCACCCCACGGCCATAGGGCGCGCAGGGATCCCAGCATGAAGCCCGCCATGGCGGCCAGGGTGGGCGCGCGGTGGGTGCTCAGCAAATAGTTGAGCAATTTGATGAAGGCGGCGAGACCACACAGGGCACCCAGCGCAAAAACGCCCATGGTGCCTAACTCGCGGTCCGATACCGCGCCGATGATCGGCTGGTATAGCCCCATGGTCAGCAAGATGAGCGAGCCGGAAATGCCCGGCAGGATTAGCGCGCATACAGCAATCGCCGCGGCAAAGAAGACCACGATGAGGCTCGGGTCATCTTGCGGCTCGGAGGTAAAGCCCGTGACGATGAAAATCAGGACGGCAGCAGCGATAAACGCGATGATGGAGGAGGGGGCGGTGCGCTCCGCCTTAGACAACATGGATAGCGGAACGATGATGGAAATGACCACCATGCCTAAAAAGAGGGCGCTGGAGGCAGAGACGTTGTTGTCGACGAAGTTAGACAGGAGCGTAGAAAAACCGAAGACGGCGATCAGCATGCCGACGGCGACGGAGGCCAGAAAGGACCACTCGACCTTTTTGAAGTTGCCGGAGATGAGGTCATTGGCATTGCGGACGGCGCGCTCATAAATCCCCACGATGAGGGCGACGGTTCCGCCGGAAATGCCGGGAACCAGCTCGGCCATACCGATGAGGGCGCCACGAATGGCGTTCAAAATATAGTGCATAAATTAAAAATCTACCTGGGTATAAGACATGACTGCGGTTGACGGGCCACTCGGGGTGCCAAAAACTCGTGGCTCAAGACCGAACGGCGTGGTGTACCATCGCCCGCGGTGGTTTAAGTCTGCATATCTTTCATTACTTTAACGGTTATCTACCTTATATGAGATGGGCTTGTGCTTAAAGTCTCGAGGTAAGAACGTGTTATTTTGCAACGGCTATGCTTCTCGAGCGTTGTGTAAATATGCAATTCGTGGAAGGATATACGCACAATCGAGGCAGCAGCAAGATAAACAAGGTGGCATGACGAAACCCCGCTTCCTCCGTGGATATTTATCCGGAAGGAAGCGGGGTTGAAATGTGCCCCTGGTGAGACTCGAACTCACACCAACTAACGTAATGTAAGTGGGGTTGCCCGCAAATCGTGGACACGTAGTGGAGCTACCTAGTGGTTAGGCAGCTATTTCTTTTCTGCTGGTGGTTAGGCTGGTGTGGTTCTCGAAATCGACGGGGCTGACCATCCCGAGTGCGGAGTGCCGGCGCCGACGGTTGTAGACGACTTCAATCCAGTAGGCAACGGCCTTGCGGGCAGCATCGCGGGTTGGCCAGCGCTTCCGGTCGTAGAACTTAAGTTTTAAGCGTCGACCAGAACGACTCGGCCATCGCGTTATCGAAGCACACCCCGGTACGCCCCACAGACTGAGCAACACCTAGGTTGCGGCACACCTCCCAGAGCTTCTCACTGGTGAATTGGGTTCCCCGGTCGGCGTGAAACACCAGCCCGTCAGGAGCGTCACCACGCAGCGTATGCGCCATCCGCAGTTCTCGTTCGACCAAACTTGTGTCTTGCACACTATCCATAGCCCAGCCCAGTACCCTGCGGGAATGACCATCGCGAACTGCGCATAAGTACAACCAACCCTCGCCGGTGCGCAGGTAGGTAATGTCCGACATCCATACCCGGTTGAGCTCGCCGGTATCAAACATGCGCTTTACCAGGTCAGGAAGACTCGACTTACGTTTAGATTGAATCGTTGTCACGGGCACAAAAGCACGCGGTGAAATCCCTTCAATTCCCATCAGGCGCATCCGCTTAGCCACAGTCTTACGATTCACACTGATCTGGTAGCGCTCACCTAGCTCTGCGGTGATTCGCGGGGCACCATAGACCTCGTCGGAGTCTTTTCAGATCTGATGAATCTTGCGATCAACATCATCGTAAAAAGATGTCCGATCATCTTTTCCGGATAAGCGTTGCTGCTGTATATGGGCCCATGTGTAGTATCCAGACCGAGACACCTTCAACAAGCGTGCCATACGCTTGATGCTGTAGTTAGCCTTCTCTGGCTGCATTAATTCGAACTTTTCTGATCGCGTTGCCTTAAAGCGAAGAAGGCTGTCGCTTTTGACAAAAACTCATTATCCATCTTGGCTTCTGCCAGCTCACGACGCAGACGAGCGTTCTCAGCACGAAGATCCGCCTCGCTTAGCCCATCAGAGGATCCTCGGCGTTGACGCTCATTTTTCACCCACCGACCTAAAAGGCCAGGTGCGACACCAATTTCTTTCGCTACATGAGCAATCGGGCGTTCTGACTCGATTACCAGGTTCGCGGCTTCACGCCGGTACTCCGGCGTGAATTTCTGGCGTTGTTGACTCACAATGAACATCCTCTCCTACGGACACAAAATCCGCACTAATCGGGTGTCCACTAAACCAGGGTAACCTCATAAGGGTCTGACCAGGGAGTAATTTATGTTGTCACGTTTTGCGACAACGATTTGACAACGCCAATACCCAAAAATCTCACAAAACCAATACTGATAAAAACATCCAAAGTTAGAAAGGAACCCCATTGCGGCAAAAAGTAGCAAAGGACCTGACCCCTGTTAGGTAGACACCTGATATCCAGCCCGGTTGGGTTGGGAAGAAAGGTAATCTTCCACCATGCCTAGGTATTCCGAACAGTTCAAACGTGATGCTGTGGCCCTCTACGAAAATAATGAGGACCTCTCACTTCACGTGGCTTCAGCAGAGCTAGGAGTCAATCGTTCCTCACTTTATTCTTGGATCAAGCAGTACGGCACCAGCAAACGTGCCCGCACGAAGACCCTGCGCGATGAAGCTCAAGTGATGACTGATTCAGAGCGGATCCGTCAGTTAGAAAGAGAGAACGCGAAGCTGCGCGAAGAACGTGACATTCTGCGTAAGGCCGCGAAATATTTTGCTTAAAGCAACTCACTGGTGATCCGCTTCCAGTTCGTCGATGACCACCGAATAAAGTACTCGCCTCACACGGATGTGCCACGTGTTAAAGCTCAATCGTTCCTCGTTCTATAAATGGGTCCACACCCGTAAAAAGCGCAGGTTAAAGATGCATTCCGACGGTCTTATTGGTGCAAGAATAAAGACCATCTTCGATGATGAGCATGGGCTTTATGGTGCTAAACGCATCGCTGCAAGCCTCAACAACGATTCGGGCATTCGCCCAATCAATCACAAGAAGGTCGCACGCATCATGAAATCCATGGGGCTTAAAGGCTTTTCGAAACAGCGTCGATGCATCACCACTCGGCGTAAGCCTGGCGACCGAGCCATGCCAGATTTAGTAGGCCGCAAATTCACTGCGGACAGGCCCAACCACGTGTACGTAGGCGACATTACGTACCTGCCGTGTAAGGGCGGCAAGAATATGTACCTGGCCACAGTCATCGACGCCTACTCGCGCAAGCTCGTTGGCCATGCACTCGCGGATCGCATGCGGGTATCGCTGGTTATCGAAGCTTTGTCTCATGCTGGAAAGGTCCGCGGAAGCCTTACAGGGGCAATTTTCCATTCCGATTACGGCAGTGTTTACACATCGCAGGCATTTAGGGACCACTGCGCCCAGCTTGGTGTGCGCCAATCCATGGGAGCGGTGGGTACAAGTGCCGATAACGCCCTAGCAGAATCGTTTAACGCCGCTTTCAAGCGTGAAGTCCTGCGTGATCGGAAAGTCTTCGAAAGTCCAATCAGCTGCCGCCAGGAAGTCTTCCGGTGGTGCATACGCTACAACACGCGCAGACGACACTCCTGGTGCAACTTTCAAGCCCCCGATGACTTCGAAGCACTTAATTCAGCTACATTGAGCCAAGTAGCATAGCTACCCTCCGACGTGTCTACTTTCCGGGGGCAGGCCCCCGGAGGGCGTAATGACATCACTCATATGATCAGCATTAATGGCCTACCTAATAACGAGGCTGATGTCACTGCTGTGGCGGTCGATCCAAACAATCCAAACAACCTCTACTTCAGAGTTGAAGGTGACGAGGGACTCTACAAGCTCGATCTTTCGCCTATCAAGGATGATTCCAAGGACGCTGATGAGTTCAGCAATATCATGCGAAAGCTTCCTAATGGGTTCAATCAAGACTTGAAGTAAGAATCCTTACGTATTTAGCCCCGCTGTATCACTCAGCGGGGTTGTTTCGTTTTTTGAATTGAAACTAGAGCTTTCGTGGTCTGCGTTTGCTTGACATGTTCGCCAAGGTAGTTCGGGATGGTGGAAGGTGAACAGATATATAAAATCACATAAAGGTACCGTAACAATAATGATTATCGGTTGTATTGGAGCTTTGGGTGTGGTGCACTAGCCGAGTCCATCAAGATTCGAGAAAGGCCTAAATATGAAGGCTATGAAGGCTTTGGGTGTAGTAGCACTACTATCGATTGGCGTCACGGCGAATGCTTTGGCAGCATCGCCAGCACATGCCACACCAGCAGAAACTGACTCTTACGAGCGCATCGCTCAGACGACGATTGAACTGCGTGAGAAAGAGCACATTGATCCGAAGGCTGAGACTCCAGACCATATCGTACAGCAAGTTTTAAATGAATCCGGCTCTGCAGGGGATAAAACAGGCCTTCGAGACTCCGGCGACAATTATGGAACCAACATCGGTAGGCATGAAGCGGCAGCCTGCGCGACCAATCCTTATGATTGTAAGCGCGCGAAATCAGCAATCAAGGACGCGGAACGTATTTCCTCGCAAACGTTTCCAAACAAAGTAACGAACGATAACATTCAGGACGCTGATAGGCATTGTGTATGGCAGGCGCTGACAACGATCCGGGCTAACGCAGATTTTGCACGAAAAATTGGCGATGCCCACGAAACAGACCATCCTGGTTCTCCTGAAGCTGGGCACATGGATCAAACAAACAATGCCATTGGTCGAGACATTGGATTGCGACACGAAGGAGATGAAGCGGGCGCCATCAATGAATGTCATGCGCAGGCTAAAAACGGTGGTTTGATCAAGATAAACTGATTGGTAAGGAATTTGTTGTGAAAGAAAGAACGATCATTCCGGGAATACTTTTTGGAATTGTCGTGGGCGTCGCAACCCTTTACGGCGGAGTGGTCCTGTCCACATGGCTTCCAATACCTTTCGTCTTCTATGGGCTACCTCTACCTTCATTGGTGGTGTGGGGTGTATTAGCCATGTCTGTCTACATGTTGAAAAAGGGTCGGCTTAGCGACCGATCATGGCGTGCTTTTGCCTTCACATTCGCTGCGGCTTTCGTCGTATCAGCGTTCTTATGGGTGAGCACCATTTCTGGCTATGGAAACTTCGCATAGCCTATAGATATGGAACCGCTGTAAGGCCAATTACAGTTAGTCCCTCTAGATTGAAGTCTAGAGGGACTAACTGTAACCGCAGAAGAACCTATTTCCACTTAAGTTTCTGCGTATTTTGGAACTGCTAAGGACTCTCTAACGCTTTCCATTCGTTCCAGAGCCATTGCCAGAGTAACCATTAAACTGGACAGAATACCGCGACCATGCTCACGCCGAGGCTAAGCTAGAGCAAGCTGATGTACCAAGTAGACGCATCGACGACGTGTTGCCAAATGAAATGTCCCAGGTTTTGTTCCGTTTGAGTAGATGGGAAAATCTGGAACATGCCAAGAAAATTTGACCAAGATGCAAAGGACCGCGTGGTCCGTCTCGTGGAAGACCGCATCTTGGCGGAAAACATGTCAATGCACCCCGCGTGCCAGGCAGTAGCTCCAAAGCTCGGGGTTTCATGGCACACAGCTCGTCAATGGACCCAACAGGCTCGCCGTGCAGGAAGCACCCCAGAACCAGTGCCTGAAGATTTGGCCGCCGAAAATGCCAGGCTACGCCGTAAAAATCAAGAGCTACGCGACACTAATGAGTTGCTGAAGGCTGCGTCAGCTTTTTCGCGTCGGAGCCAGGCCCCAAACGTCGGAAATGATCCGGTTAATCGATAAATACCGGAATCATTTCTCTGTCGAGTTCATCTGCAAGACGTTGAAAAATAACCGGGCTGGTGGGTTCATCACCTCGCGTGGTTATCGCCAGTCCAAAGCCCGTGGGCTAAGCGCTCGTCGCCTTCGTGACGGTTGTTCTAGTTGAACGCATTAGTGCTGTTCATCGGGATAATTACGGTGTCTACGGCGTGCGGAAAATGTGGCACGCGCTTCACCGTGACGGAATAGATATCGGCCGTGAGCAAACCGCCCGGCTGATGCGCCTGGCCGGTGTTTCTGGCACAGGCAAAGGCGGATCACCAATCACAACCCGTAAGCCTAACGTGCCGGGTCTGCGCCCAGATTTGGTCGAGCGTGAGTTCAAAGCCCAAGGCCCGAATAAGCTGTGGGTGGCCGACATTACCTACGTGCGCACGAAGAAAGGCTTTGTGTACACCGCGTTTGTCACTGACGTTTACTCCCGACGGATAGTTGGATGGGCATTATCGGACTCGATGCGCACCGAGGCATTACCGCTGCAAGCACTCAACCAAGCGATTGTGAAGTGTCCCAGGATCTGTTCCGTTTAAGTAGAAGAGAAAACCTTGGAAACCTCACCGCGCCAACATTAAATGTTGTCTAGTTCGCGAACCCCACAACTCAACAAATTCGGATATGCGGGCAAAACCCCGCTTCCTCCGTGGATTTTTATCCGAAAGGAAGCGGGGTTGCAATGTGCCCCTGGTGAGACTCGAACTCACACTGGACGGGTTTTGAATCCGTTGCCTCTGCCAATTGGGCTACAGGGGCAATCAAAAGCGAGCGCCTTTGACTGTTGGAAATACTAGCGCAGGGGTTGGCGCAATTCCTAATTGGGGTCCCCTCCCCGTAAAAAGCCCTGCTCAATGCGGTGAAGTTGGGTGGGGTATCGCCGTGTCCACGGTGTTGCCTAGTATGGGGCAGGTGACTTCCAATAAGACCCGCCTTTTGCTCATTGACGGCCATTCGATGGCATTTCGTGCCTTTTATGCCCTGCCGGTGGAAAACTTTTCTACCTCCGGCGGCCAGCACACCAATGCCGTGTATGGCTTTTTATCCATGCTGTCCAATATCGTCTCTGAGGAAAAGCCGGATGCTATCGCGGTTGCCTTTGACGTCGGCCGGAAGACTTTCCGCACGGAGATGTTCCCGGAGTATAAGGCGCAGCGCGAGGCCGCGCCGGAAGAATTTAAGGGCCAAGTAGATATTATCCGCGATACCTTAGAGACCTTGGGTATTACGACGCTCTCGCGTGAAAACTACGAGGCCGACGATATTTTGGCCACCCTTGCCACTCAGGCGCAGGACTACGAGACGCTGATTGTCACCGGTGACCGGGATTATCTGCAGCTGGTTACGGATTCGACCACGGTGCTCTATCCCATGAAGGGAGTATCCACGCTGCACCGGTTTACCCCGGAGGCCGTCGAGGATAAATACGGGCTTACCCCCGTGCAGTATCCCGACTTTGCTGCTCTGCGCGGCGACCCTTCCGATAACCTCCCCGGCATTCCCAAGGTGGGAGAAAAGACCGCCACCAAGTGGATAGTCAAGTACGGAGACTTGGCTACATTGGTAGACCACGCCGAAGAAATCAATGGCGTGGTGGGAAATAACTTCCGCGAACGCATCGAGCAGGTGCAGATGAACCGGAAGCTTACCCAGATGATTACAGATATGGACTTAGACGTCGGTCCAGATGATCTGGCATTCAGGGAAGCCAAGGTTGCCGATGTTGCTGCGAAGTTCGATGAGCTAGAGTTTGGCACCAACCTGCGCGATCGTGTCTTAGCGGCCATTCCCAACGATGGCGCTGAGGCCGCTGAGCAAGTTGCGGATTCCCCAGATGTCGAGCTCACCATCGATGACGCCTCCCTGAGCGAATGGTTACCTAACCGCGAGCACGTAGCCGTGTATGTGCAAGGTGAGGGTACCCCGGGCCAAAGCGATGCCTCTGCCATCGCGTTTGTGGACCGCAACCATCATGGCCTGCAGGTGGAACTCGGGGAGCTTTCCGCCGATGAGGAAAAGGCCTTGGTCCAGTGGCTAGAATCGTCGGCCCCTAAGTATTTCCACGCCGCAAAGGCCGCGTTCCACATGCTGGCAGGGCGCGGCATTGAGCTCAACGGGCTTGCGCACGATACGGCCTTGGCGGCGTATATCCTGCGCCCAGGCCAGCGCACCTACGAGCTTTCCGATGTCTACCAGCGCCACCTTCAAAAGTCCCTCGGCGCCGCCACGGAGCAGATGTCGTTGCTCGATAGTTCCTCCCTGGTAGAACAGGCGGCGGCAATCATGGAGCTGGCGGAAAAACTCACCGCGGAGCTGCAGGACATCGACTCGTTCGAGTTGTACACCGACCTGGAACTGCCGCTGGTGACCATCCTGGCACGCATGGAGGCTACGGGCATTGCGGTCGATGTAGACATTTTGGAAACCCAAAAGGATGCCTTTGTGGAGCAGGTGGCGGAGCAAGAACGTTCCGCGCGGGAACTTGCTAGCGATGACAAGCTCAACCTAAATTCTCCTAAGCAGCTGCAAAAGGTGCTCTTTGAGACCTTCGATATGCCCAAGACGAAAAAGACGAAAACGGGCTATTCCACGGCCGCGAAGGAAATCGAGCAGCTGGCTATCAAGCACCCGCACCCGTTCTTGGACCACCTCTTGGCCCACCGCGAGTACCAGAAGATGAAGACCACGCTCGAGGGCCTTATCAAGACCGTCCAGCCGGATGGGCGCATTCACACCACCTTTAACCAGACGGTGACCTCGACGGGGCGTTTGTCCTCGACGGAGCCCAATCTCCAAAACATCCCGGTGCGCACGGAGGCCGGCCGCCAGATTCGCTCGGCGTTTATCGTAGGCGAGGGATTTGAGCAGCTAATGACCGCGGACTACTCGCAGATTGAAATGCGCGTGATGGCGCACCTGTCTGCCGATCCCGGGCTGATTGAGGCCTACAAGGCCGGCGAGGACCTGCACAATTTCGTTGGTTCTAGGGTCTTCGATGTACCCGTGGACCAGGTGACCCCTGAGCTGCGCCGCCGGGTAAAGGCCATGTCTTATGGCTTGGTCTACGGTCTGTCCGCGTTTGGACTTTCGCAGCAGCTGGGAATCCCGGCGGGCGAAGCCAAGTCCATCATGGAAAGCTACTTCGAGCGCTTTGGCGGCGTGAAGAAGTACCTGGATGATGTCGTGGAGCAAGCCCGCAAGGATGGTTATACGGCCACGCTCTTTGGCCGCCGCCGTTACCTGCCAGAGCTCAACTCCGATAACCGGCTGGCCCGTGAAAACGCGGAGCGCGCTGCGCTCAACGCCCCGATCCAGGGAACGGCCGCGGATATCATCAAGGTCGCGATGATTCGCGTGGACCGTGCGTTGCGAGACATGAAATCTCGTGTTTTGCTCCAGGTACACGATGAATTGGTGGTGGAAGTCGCCCCCGGCGAGGCCGATCAAGTCCGCGAGATTCTTGAGCGCGAGATGGATTCTGCCATCGAGCTGAACGTGCCACTCGAAGTCTCTGCCGGCGCCGGCACGGATTGGGACGCCGCGGCCCACTAGTTCGATGATGACGCTTAACCGGCGCGAACGCGCCCGCATGCGCTTGGCCGCCCAGGGGCTCACGGCCCAACGCTGGCACACCGCTGCAGAGGCGGTTCGCGCCTTTGGCGTTACGCAAGGCCAGGACCTGCATTCGGTGCGCCGGTCCTTGGCGCTGCGCGCAACGGATGAATCGGATAAGTCCGAGATCGTGCGCGGCTATGCGATGCGCAATACGCTGTTCGCCGCCTCCGTCAAGGATATGGGCTGGATAACCGAGCTATGTGCGAAGCCTCGAAAAGGCGATGCAGCGGTACGGGAAGCCGTGCTGCAGCTTATCGATGCCCCATTAACGCGCGCAGAATTGAAAGCACGCGCCGCCCGGGCCTTGCCCGAGCTACCTTTCTGGCACGTGGTACGCATCGCCATGGAAAGCGGGCATGCGTGTTATGCAGGCGAAGAGCAGCTCATTACTCCGGTGGAGTTAGACGGCCTGGAGGCCCTCTTTAACGGCGACTCGGTGGCCGCCACGACGGAATTGATGACGCGCTATTTTCGCACCCATGGTCCGGCGACGCTGCAAGACTTTGCGTGGTGGTCCAAGCTGCCCCAAAAGCTCATTCGTCCCGCAGCGGAGAATTTGCCGGATGACCTCATCCGGATAGGTAGGGAAGGCGAGGAGCTGGTCTCTACAGAGGTGCTGGAGCTGCCAGAGGTGAGAAGGAAGAAATCGGTGCTGCTATTGGGCGCCTTTGATGAATACATTTTGGGGTACCAAGATCGACTTTTTGCCATGTCAGCGGATATGCACCACGCGGTCGTTCCCGGGAACCAGGGCATTTTCCGCCGCGCCATCGTTATTGACGGCCAAGTGCGCGGCATGTGGAATAAGCAGGGGATTGAGGACTGGGGTATTCCCGCCTACGCGTCACGCCGCGTGGAACGGCAGTGGAAAGACTGCTGAGAAGTGCGTGAAGCAGATGAGGATTTTAAAGTAGTTTCATGGAGTTTCTCGGAAAACGTATTACCTGGAAGTCCCATCCCTACGTCTTGCGCTTTTTTGAGACTACGTGGGCAGTCATGGTCGCATACCCGGCGGGACAAATTGCTGAGAGCGGCTTAAAAGAAGCAGTAAGCAGCGATAAATCTTACTTCATTTTCTATGCGGTTATAACTTTTGGGTTTTTCCTTTCTGCTGGCAACGCCGCCAGAGAAGGCGAGAACCCGTGGCGCTACCGAATTCAGGCGGCCGGTGTAATGATTGCGGTAACTGTCATTGCCGTGGCCTTCCCGTATTCGTGGGTATTTGCGCTCATTACTATTGCTGCCGTGGTGTACTACCTCTGGCCGCGCATCGCTGTGGAATCCTCCTGAGGTCGCTTTTCCACTAGGCAACCGGCCAAGAGGTCAAAGGGTGTTTGGCCGATGGCTAAAACCGAAAGGCCTAAAATCGCAAGGATAATGCCGTCGATGTTCCAGCCGGTAAGCGTCAGGGGCGTGAGCAGCAGCCACGAATTGCGCAGGCACGCGGTGACAAACGGCGAGCGGGCCGGGATGATTTCGAGCTGCATCGACCATTTGCCCAGGGACGTAAACTTTTTCGTTTCCACCCACACGCGGTAGATATAGAAGACCACGGCGAGAGCGACCGCCTCGTAGATCTCTTCGGGGCGGCCGGATAAGGGGGAACCGGCAAGCGCATTAATCAGCCACCGCACCACGGTGACGATGGCGGCCACGAGAAAGGCGTCGATCCACCAAGCCACGGCGCGGCGCAGGAAAATTCCCAGTCTTTCGGCAATCATGTTGTCCACGTTAGCTGTAGGCGCGGCAGATGAAAATCATGCTGCCAGGGAAAATTTCCCCGCGCTGCCTAGACCACTGACCCCAGGCGGTATCTAAGCCTTCGGGCCATTCCGGTTCGATGATGTCCTCGATGAGGAATGGTCCGCGACCTTGGAGCGCGCGGAACCAACCGCTGATGGTGCGGTGAAACTCGGCGTAGGTGAGCGTCCCAGCGGAATCGTGTTCCAGGTAGGCGCGGTCGAAGTAGCTGATTTCTGCGGTAAGGCTGATGGGATCGTCGGGGAAGATCCAGCGCATTGGGTGGGTCACGGAGAAGACGAACCGCCCGCCTGGGCGCACAACACGGGCAACTTCCGCGAGCGCGGCATCGAGATCAGCAAGGAAGGGGAATGCGCCGAACGCAGAAAACGCCACGTCAAAGGAATCGGTGGCGTAGGGCAGTGCCAGTGCATCGGCTTGGATGAGCGCCAACCCGGGATCTGCGTGGGAGAGCATTCCCCGGGAAATATCGCAGCCGGTGACAAAGCGGGCGCGGGTGCTGAGCCACTGGGTGCAGGCGGCAGAACCGCAGCCGATTTCGAGGACGGCGGCAGAGGAGACATCGCCAAGCAGCTGTGCATCGGCCTCGTGCAGCATCTCTGGGCACCAGTAAAAAGAGGAAAGGTACTCGGGGTGCTCGGCATGGTAGTTGGCCGCATCACCGTCCCAGTGGGATTGATTGGCGTGAGAAGGCGAAGTCACTGGGGTGGGTTACCTTTCTGGTTGGCGTGCAATATTTGCCGTATAAGCTGGACAGATGTAGGCTTTTACAAGCATGTCTATGCCACGGGTTGTTGCAGGCTATTGTAGGAAAGCTTGGGGCAATCACGCGGCGGGATCGAATGTGGCCTCTATCTCCTGTATTTGTGCAGCGCAGATGGGCTTTTAATTCGAGAGACACGCAGTTGTCCACGAACGATTTCCTACATTTATTCGGAGCATTTTTACAATATGCCATCTTCTACTACCCCTCAGGTTGCGATCAACGATATCGGAACCGCAGAGGACTTCCTCGCAGCTGTAGACGCCACCATCAAGTACTTCAACGATGGTGACATTGTCGGGGGTACCGTCGTCAAGGTTGACCACGACGAGGTACTGCTGGACATCGGATACAAGACCGAAGGCGTTATCCCTTCCCGCGAGCTGTCCATCAAGCACGACGTCAACCCCGATGAAGTTGTCGAGGTCGGCGATGAGGTTGACGCGCTTGTCCTGACCAAGGAGGACAAGGAAGGCCGCCTGATCCTGTCCAAGAAGCGCGCACAGTACGAGCGCGCTTGGGGCGCCATCGAGGAGCTGCAGGCCAAGGAAGAGCCGGTTACCGGTACCGTCATCGAGGTTGTCAAGGGCGGCCTCATCTTGGACATCGGCCTGCGCGGCTTCCTGCCTGCTTCCCTCGTTGAGATGCGTCGCGTCCGCGACCTGGAGCCCTACATTGGCCAGGAGCTGGAAGCTAAGATCATCGAGCTGGACAAGCAGCGCAACAACGTTGTCCTGTCCCGCCGTGCATACTTGGAGCAGACCCAGTCCGAGGTCCGTTCCGAGTTCCTGCACCAGCTGCAGAAGGGTCAGGTCCGCAAGGGCGTTGTCTCTTCCATCGTCAACTTCGGCGCCTTCGTCGATCTTGGCGGCGTCGACGGCTTGGTTCACGTGTCCGAGCTGTCCTGGAAGCACATCGACCACCCATCTGAGGTTGTCACCGTTGGTGACGAGGTAACCGTTGAGGTTCTGGACGTTGATCTGGACCGCGAGCGCGTTTCCCTGTCCCTGAAGGCAACCCAGGAAGACCCATGGCGCGTCTTCGCCCGCACCCACGCTGTGGGCCAGATCGTGCCGGGCAAGGTCACCAAGCTGGTTCCGTTCGGTGCGTTCGTTCGCGTCGAGGAAGGAATCGAGGGCCTGGTTCACATCTCCGAGCTGGCTCAGCGCCACGTCGAGGTTCCGGACCAGGTTGTCACCGTTGGCCAGGAAGTTATGGTCAAGGTCATCGACATCGACCTCGAGCGTCGTCGTATTTCCTTGTCCGTCAAGCAGGCTGACGAGGACTACTCTGAAGAGTTCGATCCGTCCAAGTACGGCATGGCTGACTCCTACGACGAGCAGGGCAACTACGTGTTCCCAGAAGGCTTCGACCCAGACACCAACGAGTGGAAGGAAGGCTTCGACGAGCAGCGTCAGGCTTGGGAAGCACGCTACGCAGAGTCCGAGCGCCGCTTCAACCTGCACACTGCTCAGATCGAGCGCAACCGCGCTGCCGCCGCAGAGGCTGCAGAGTCCGCTGAAGCATCCTCCAACTACTCTTCTGACTCCACCGATGCGGCTCCGGCATCGGAGACTCAGGCAGAGTCCGGCGGATCCTTGGCTTCTGACGAGCAGCTCGCCGCACTGCGTGACAAGCTCGCCGGCAACTAAGGCGCCTTTGGAAACTAAGGTGAGATAGTCCCTAGCTTCACACAGCTGCACTGGCCGCGTCCTTCTCCTTTAGGGGAGGAAGGACGCGGCTTTGTGAGTTTTATGACAGTAGGTGCAAACGATTGCTTCTTAGTTTTCCAATGCCAGTTCCTTGACCTGCGGCGCAGCGATGGCGCCTGTAAAAAGACAACTATCCCCACTAAAGGCCACTAAATTGGACTTTTGTTTGTGTTGCCTCTCACTTATAATCCAAGTGTGACGTAATAGCCAGTTGAGTACTGACTATTGGTTTGTCTTTATGCAAGGAGTATGAAGTGGCATCTGTGAAGGACACTTCCACACACATCATTGAAAGCTTGGGCGGCGCCGATAACATCACGTCGCTGACGCACTGCGCGACGCGCCCGCGCTTTCAACTCGCTGATGTGGGAAAAGTAGATCAGGAAAAGCTGGAAAGCGATACGGCCGTTCTCGGTTCGGTCACGCAAGGTACGCATGGCTACCAAGTGGTCATGGGTGGCGGCGTGGCGAACTACTACGGCGAAATTATCAAAGACCCCGGGGTGCAACCCGCTGACGAGGAGTCCTCCTCATCCAAGAAGAACTACGACGGCGTACGTGGAAAGTACGATTGGATCGACTACTGCTTCGAGTTCCTCTCTGATACCTTCCGCCCGGTTCTGTGGGCACTACTTGGTGCCTCCCTGATTATCACGCTGCTGGTGCTGGCGGATACCGTTGGCATTCAAGACTTCCGCGCACCGATGGAAGAACAGCCCGAGGGCTTCCGCTTGGCCCACGCTATGTTCCAATCGGTCTTCTACTTCCTGCCGGTGATGGTGGGTGCTACCGCTGCGCAGAAGCTCGGCGCGAATATGTGGGTCTCGGCCGCCATTCCGGCCGCTCTGCTGACGCCGGAGTTTATGTCTCTAGGTGAACAGGGCGATACCGTGAACGTCTTCGGCCTACCGCTGGTGATTAACTCTTATGGCTCCCAGGTATTCCCACCGATCTTGGCCGCCATTGGCCTGTACTGGGTGGAAAAAGGCTTGAAAAAGATCATCCCAAGCGCGGTACATATGGTCTTCGTGCCATTCTTCTCGCTGTTGATCATGATTCCGGCCACGGCCTTCCTGCTTGGCCCATTCGGCATCGGCGTGGGCAACGGCATCTCCTGGGTACTGTTCCAGATCAATGACTTCTCGCCGTTCATCCTGGCCATTGTCATTCCGCTGCTGTACCCATTCCTGGTGCCCATGGGCCTGCACTGGCCGCTTAACGTGATCATGATTCAAAACATCACGACTTATGGCTACGACTTCATCCAGGGTCCTATGGGTGCGTGGAACTTTGCCTGCTTCGGCGTGACCGGCGCCGTGATGGTCATTGCTATGAAGGAGAAGAACAACTCCATGCGCCAGGTCTCCGTCGGTGCCTTCGCAGCCGGCATGCTCGGCGGTATTTCGGAGCCGTCCCTCTACGGCATCTTGCTCCGCTTCCGCCGCACCTACTACCGCCTGCTGCCGGGTTGTGCCATCGGTGGCGCAGTGATGGGGCTTTTCGATGTCCGCGCTAACGCCTTCGTCTTCACCTCCATCTTGACCACCCCAGCCATGACCCCGCAGGTGGGCTACATCATCGGCATCGCCGTGGCATTCTTCACCTCCTTCTCCCTCACGCTGCTGTTTGGTTACCGCACCGCAGAGGAAAAGCAAGCCGATCTTGAGCGCATCGCCCGCGAAAATAACGAGACTGTGGAAGAGGTTGCTAGCCGCTCCGAGTCCCGCATCATCGGCGGATCCGATGATGAGTCGGACGGTTCCGAGAATGCACAGGCTGCAGGGGTTGCGGCTGCTACCGGAATCGCCACCAAGGAAGCAGAACAGGCAATCATCAAGCTGGACTCTCCTCTGGAGGGCGAGGCCGTGGACCTGTCTGAGGTACCGGATCCCATCTTTGCTGGCGCCAAGCTTGGGCCGGGCGCTGCCGTGAAGCCAACCGGCAATACCGTCTACGCGCCTGCCGATGGTACCGTGCTCACCGTCCAAAAATCCGGCCACGCGATCGGTCTGAACCTGGATAACGGCGTACAGCTGCTCATCCACGTTGGCCTGGATACCGTGGAACTCGGCGGAGAGGGATTTGATGTCCACGTGGAAAAGAAGCAGCGCGTTTCTGCTGGCGATAAGCTCATCACCTTTGACGCAGACTTCATCAAGTCCAAGGACTACAACCTGATTACCCCGGTTGTTGTCACCAACGCCAAGAAATTTGGTTCCGTGAGCGGCGCTACCGGTGCGGTTACCCCAAGCGATGAACTCTTGCAGGTTCATCCAAAGCCGGAAGAAGAACTCGAGTCCTAATAGGCACTCTTAAATTCCGCAGCAAGGAGCTCAGGCATTCGTGCCGGGCTCCTTTTCGCGTACCCTGGTACCTTATGAAGCTAATCGGATTAACCGGGGGAATTGGCAGCGGGAAATCTACGGTAGCGAAGCTGTGCGCCCAGCGCGGCTGGCGGGTGGTGGACGCAGATCGCATAGCGAGGGACATCGTCAAGCCTGGCCAACCGGCATTGGCCGAGCTAGCGGAGAAATTCGGCGAGGATATCCTGCAGGAAGACGGCAGCCTCGACCGCAAGGAACTCGCTCGCCGGGCCTTCGTGGACAAGGAGCATACCGAGCTCCTGAATTCGATTACACACCCGCGTATCCAAGAAGAGACCCAGCGACAATTTGCTGCTGCGCGCGAAGAGGGCTTTGATTTTACGGTTTATGATATGCCGCTGCTGGTGGATAATGGGCTCGACGCGGATATGGATTTTGTCATCGTTGTTGACGTGGAACCAGAAGAGCGGGTGCGTCGCCTCGTGGATTTTCGCGGACTTGATGAAGCAGACGCGCGTAAAAGGATTAACGCCCAGATTTCTGATGAGAAGCGTCTATCGGCAGCAAGCCATGTCATAGACAATAATGGCACACAAGAACAATTGGCCGAACGCACCGCGGCGGTCTGCGATGAGATCGAAGCGGCGTCTTCTTAACCTTAACCTTTTTGGTAAGTAGCGTTAACGTCTTTTCCTATTAACGTTTACTTTTGGCCCCTACACTATTTGAGCGTGGGAACTTGGGGCACTGGACCATTCGATAATCACGCGGCGCGAGACGTACTCGATAGCCTGCGGGATGGTTCTTTTGATCTCCGGCACTTTCAGCGCTCGTGCGGCACTGGAGTGCTCGATTCCGATGAAGCCGAAGCGGTCATCGCATTAGGGGCGCTGACGAAGCTGCCTGCCGATGGCCTGCCAGACGGCGTAGCCCCGACGGATCTAGCGTCCCTGTACACGCCGCAATCTAAGGCGTGGCTGCGCCGGCGCATCAATCAAGCGATGTGCTCTGATTCCTCGTCGGTCTACGCGCTATGGGAACCGACAGGGGAGCTGGACCAGTGGCTGCACACCGCCCAAGCCGCGCTCCCATGAAATGGCTAGCAGCAGCGTATAAGCAGTAGAATAGCGGGCATGGCTTTTGCTGCTGAACATCCCCTTATTCCAAATTCTGAACACCGCGTCGTCGGCGAGGTAGAACGCACCCCCGGCAAGTTTCAAGTCGTTTCTGAATATGAACCCGCAGGTGACCAGCCTGCGGCCATCAAGGAACTTGATGAGCGCCTCAACCGCGACGAGCGCGACGTTGTGCTGATGGGCGCAACCGGTACTGGTAAATCCGCGACGGCCGCGTGGCTGATTGAAAAGCAGCAGCGACCCACGCTCGTCATGGCTCCCAATAAGACCTTGGCCGCACAGCTGGCCAATGAGCTGCGCCAATTATTGCCCAATAACGCGGTGGAATACTTCGTCTCCTATTACGACTACTACCAGCCGGAAGCCTATATCGCGCAGACCGATACCTATATTGAAAAAGACTCCTCCATCAATGAGGATGTCGAGCGCCTGCGCCACTCGGCCACCTCTGGATTGCTCTCGCGGCGCGATGTCGTGGTGGTCTCCTCGGTCTCGTGTATCTACGGCCTGGGCACTCCGCAATCCTATTTGGATCGCTCGGTGATTATCGCCGTCGACGAGGAGCTCGACAGGGACCGTTTCCTCCGGCTCTTGGTGGATATCCAATATGAGCGCAACGATGTGGGCTTTACCCGCGGTACCTTCCGCGTCAAGGGTGATACGGTCGATATCATTCCGGCATATGAGGAACGCGCGGTGCGCATCGAGTTCTTCGGCGATGATATTGATTCGCTGTACTATATCCACCCGGTAACCGGTGACGTTATCGAGCAAGTCGATGAAGTGCGCATTTTCCCCGCCACGCACTACGTGGCCGGCCCAGAGCGCATGGAAAAGGCCGTGGCCGATATCAAGGAAGAGTTGGCTGAGCGCCTCGAGGATCTAGAAAACCGCGGCAAGCTCTTAGAAGCGCAGCGGCTGCGCATGCGCACGGAATATGACCTAGAGATGATCGAGCAGGTGGGATTCTGTTCCGGCATTGAGAACTACTCCCGCCACGTGGATGGCCGCCCGGCGGGGTCCGCGCCAGCCACGCTCTTGGACTATTTCCCAGAGGATTTTCTTACCATCATCGATGAGTCCCACGTGACCGTGCCACAGATCGGTGGCATGTACGAAGGCGATATGTCGCGCAAGCGAAACCTGGTGGAGTTTGGCTTCCGCCTGCCCTCCGCGGTGGACAACCGGCCACTGACCTTTGACGAATTTGAAGAGCGCGTTGGTCAAACCGTTTATATGTCGGCTACCCCTGGCGATTTCGAAATGACCTCCTCCGGCGGCGAGTTTGTCGAGCAGGTCATTCGCCCGACTGGTCTGGTCGATCCCAAGGTGACGGTGAAGCCCACCAAGGGCCAGATTGATGATCTCATTGATGAGGTCCGCGGCCGCATCGCCGTGAAGGAGCGCGTATTGGTCACCACCTTGACCAAGCGCATGGCAGAAGACCTGACGGATTACCTCTTGGAGCAGGGGATTAAGGTCCGCTACCTGCACTCGGATATCGATACGCTGCAGCGCGTGGAACTCCTGCGCCAATTGCGCCAAGGTGAATACGACGTGCTTGTAGGCATTAACCTCTTGCGTGAGGGCTTGGACTTGCCTGAGGTCTCGCTCGTGGCCATCCTTGATGCGGATAAGGAAGGCTTCTTGCGCTCGACAACATCGCTCATCCAGACCATTGGCCGCGCCGCGCGTAACGTATCGGGCGAGGTCATCATGTATGCGGATAAAATCACCGACTCGATGCAAGAAGCCATCGATGAAACGGAGCGCCGCCGCGAGAAGCAGATTGCCTATAACAAGGAACACGGCGTGGATCCGCAGCCCCTGCGCAAGAAGATCGCCGATATCTTGGATCAGGTCTATGAAAACAATGGGGAAGAGGCGCCGGAGTCGGATCCCTCGGCTGTGGTGGAAAAGCGCGACGTGTCCAGCATGGCCACCGATGAGGTTGAGGCGCTCATCAATGACCTGCAGGCACAGATGGGCGCTGCCGCGCGCGAGTTGAAATTCGAGCTAGCCGGCCGGCTGCGCGATGAGATTGCTGATTTGAAGAAGGAGCTGCGCGGCCTAAAGGAAGCCGGAATTTAACGCCGCTCGCAGTGTCTCAGTAACAGGCTCCCCCTAAAAGTGCGCACTACTGCAACGATCGGCTTATTGGTCCGGCGTCCTGACTATACTGGGGGCGACTAAAAGCCGGTTCAATGTGCCGACCTAGTAATTCACCAGCAAGGAGAATCATGCTTACGTATCACACCATCGCCGTCGGTACCGATGGCTCCGAAACTTCCCTGCGCGCCGTGCGCTCGGCTGCATCCATGGCGCGGGCATACGATGCCAAGCTCATCATCGTCTCCGCAGCCTATAACCATTCTGGCTCCATGCTCGGCGCCCCCAGCGGTGAGGGCTCCAGGCTACCGGTGGTCAGCGAAGAAATGGCCGATACCTACCTCACGAATGCGCAGCGGATTGCCGAGTCCGAAGGTGCGGAAAACATTGAAGTGGTCACCACCCCCGGTGACCCCGTCAACGCCTTAATCGAGGTCACGGAGAAATACGACGTTGAGCTCTTGGTCGTGGGCAATCGCGGCGTTAATTCCGTGCGCGGGCGCGTTTTTGGCTCGGTGCCGACGGAACTTACCCATAAATCCAAGGTGGATGTCGTGGTGGTCAACACGAGTGAAAAACGTTAATCACTTTTCATTGTTAGACTTGCAGTAACGCCAAGTTGGCACACTAGAATAGTTAGGGTACACACCCACAAAGAAAGGTCATCATGAGCGACTACAGCACGATTGTTGTCGGTACTGACGGTTCCAAGTCCTCCCTCCTCGCCGTGGAGCGAGCAGCCAAGATTGCCGCTGCATTCGATGCCACGCTGATCATCGGTTGTGCTTACTACGAGAATCAAGAGCAGGCTTCGAAGACCTTGCGTCAGGATTCCGTCACTATTCTTGGTGATGAGAAAGCCGAAGCCAACCTGCAGGCAGGCAAGGAAGAAGCGGAAAAGCACGGGGTTTCCAAGGTAGAAACCGCCGTCCGCCCTGGCACGCCGGTGCAAGCCCTGATGTCCATTGTCAATGACAATGATGCAGACCTGCTCATCGTTGGTAACCGCGGCATTAATTCCCTGACCGGTCGTCTACTCGGCTCTGTGCCAGCGGATGTGGCGCGTCAGTCCGATTGTGACGTCATGATTGTTCACACCGTTAATTAATCTAGGCCTTCGCCTGACCGGCTTTCGCCTTACCCACCGCAGCGAGTCCTTCACTGGAGCCGCGCGGTGGGTTTTGTGATCCCAGTGGGCTAGAGCACGCCGGACGTATCTCCCACTAGGGTCAGCGTTTGCGTGGCCCGGGTGATGCAGACGTACAGGTTCTGCAGCCCCTGCGGGGAGGCATCGACAATCTCGCGCGGGTTAAGCACGATAACGTGGTCGAACTCGAGGCCCTTGACTGCTTCGGCGTTCGTAGCATCAATGACCGCGGTCAGGCGGCCATCGTCTTCGGTGACAACGCCGGGGGTGAAGTCGGCATCGGCAAGCCGGCGCACCGGCACGCCGTCGCGAATGGCTATGGCCGGGGTGGCTTCCGGATCGATGGAGGCCAACAGGCCATTGGCAAGCTCGGTAATGGGCTCGGGCGTGCGGTAATTGACGGTAAGGAGGTGGTGGCGGAAGCGCTGGGCGATGAACGGCTCCAAGGCCTCGCCCCAGTCATCCACGCCGGCAGGAGAGCCTGTCTGCGAGGTATCGCCAACCAACGTCATCCACCGGGACGGGCAGCGGCGGAAGAGCATCCGCCATTCCATCGGGGTAAGTTCCTGCGCCTCGTCCACGATGATATGGCCAAACGCCCACGTGTGATCCTCCCGCGCGCGCTGCGCGGTGGTGCGCGTATCCCGTACCTCTTGACGCTGCGCTAGGGTCTCCGCGTCGATGACGTCGTGCGCCGAAAGAATCTCCGCTTCAAACATGTCATCATCGTTATCGGTGGATTCGGAGGAGGATAGGATATCCAGCGCATCTTCTGCATCCGCGATCTGTTCGCGCCACTCGGCATCCTTGGCTGCCTTCTTCTCCTCAGGATTGGGCAAGCCGATGAGGACGGCCAACTCATCCAAAAGCGCGGCATCGGAATCGGTCCAGGCGTAGCCGTCTGCGCGGTACAAGGCGGCTTGGGTCTCCTCATCGTAGCCACGGGCAGCCGAGGCAATGTGTTCGCGGGAAGACAATAAAGCGGCGAGTACCTCAGAGGGATCGAGCTCGGGCCAAAAATCATCGATGCATCCCACCACGGACTCATCAACGGCAAGATCATCGTGGAATTGGTCCACATCCGCGCGGCTTAGGAGGTTTTCCCCGCCCAGGGGATCCGTGCCCACCTTGGTGGCCATCTCTTGGGCGAGATCCTCCACGAAGTGCTCGATGAATGCCTCGCGCGCCTGATTATGCGGCTTGCGTGAGCGGCGAGCGCGGGTGCGCGCCCTCTTCACCATGGACGGCGTGATGGTCAGGGTCAGGCCATCTACGGTGATGTCCTGGGGCTCACTTGGCACCTGCTGATAATCCTTGACGGCGGCGCTCAGGATTTCCGCCATGGCCGCGCTGCCCTTAATTTCGCGGCCCACAAGCCCCTCGGTATGGGTGGGAGTGATGCCGGGGAATAGCCCACCAATGGTGGAGAGCACGACGCCGGTCTCGCCGAGCTCGGGCAGCACGCGGGAAATATAGTCCAAAAAGTTGGTATTGGGTCCAACGATGAGTACACCGGTGGAAGATAGCTGCTCGCGGTGGGTGTAGAGCAGGTAGGCAACGCGGTGTAGCGCGACGGCAGTTTTACCGGTGCCGGGACCGCCTTCTACGACCATGACGCCGCGGGTATTATCCCGGATGATTTCGTCCTGCTCGCGCTGGATGGTTTCCACGATGGACGTCATGTGTCCCGTGCGGGCGCGTTGCATGGCAAAATACAGGGCGGACTCGCTCGCCACGCCCGCCTCTTCCTCGCGCACGCCTGGGCCGTTTAATGCCTCATCATTGACATCAGTGACCGTGCGGCCGGACATGCGGATCTGGCGGCGCGTGTGTACGCCTTCAGGTTGTGCGGTGGTGGCGAGGTAAAAGGGGCGGGCCATGGGCGCGCGCCAATCCAGCAGGAGGGTGCGATAGTTTTCTTCGCGCGCATCCAAACCCATGCGGCCGATATAGCGGCGGTCCAGTCCTTCTTCAGTTGGGTTATCACCGGGAGCATCGATATCGATACGGCCAAAGACGAGCCCCATTTGTGCGACGTTGAGGCGGTCCAACTTGGCCTGGAGGCCGTGGTATTCCGTTTCGCGGCGCACTAAGGCATCGGCATCGGGGGTCGCCGGATCGACCTCGGCTTGGACCTCATTCAGGCGCGCGTTTGCCGCGGCTACCTCGTCATCGAGGCGGTCAAAGAGGCCATCGACATAGTTCTGCTCGGCTTCGATGGCTGAAATTCCAGCGTTATCCGCGCGGCGGGATGAAGATGCATCAGCAGGAGAATGAGTGGCTGGAGAATTCTTCGGTGCAGAGTTCACAAGACTCCTCAGAATGAAACACGAAAATATGGGGTAAGCACGCACACGCGTGCCGTGTAGGGGAGGTTCGAGTTTAGACCTTGCCGTGACAAAGAACAACGGCCCAGCGTAAAGGCTGGGCCGTGTGCGAGGGTTAAAGCGAATTACTTAGCGCGCTTTTCAATCTTCTTGATAGCGGCTTCGATCTTCTTATTAGCCTTCTTTTGCAGCTTATCTGCGTGCTTAGAAGCCTTCTTAGCAGCGCGCTTGGAGTCTGCCTTGTCGAGCTTCGATGCGGCGTCATCGGCACGCTTTTGTGCCTTGTTCGCGGCCTTGACGGCACCCTTGCGGGCGGTCTTAGCGTTGGACTCAGCGGACTTCAGCCAGTCCTGCTTGTTGTCGCCGACGTAGGACTTGGCGCTATCCACGGAGTCCTCGATGAAGGACTTCGCGTTGTCCAAGAAGCCGCGACCGGAATCCTGCCAGTCGTCCTTGTTGTCATCGACGTAGTCCTTGGCGTCATCAACATAGGACTTTGCGGTATCCAGGAGGCCGCGACCGGTGGACTGCCAGTCATCCTTGTTGTCATCCACATAGGCCTGAGCCTTCTGGGAGGTCTCATTGAACCAGTCGCCGGCCTTGTTGGACAGCTCGTTGGCGCGAGCGGAAAGCTCCTCGCGCTTTTCCTGGGACTCAGACTTGGTAGGCAGCGCCTGCTGAATCTTCTTATTGGTGCGCTCACCGGCCTTCTGTGCGCGCCAGCGCAGGGAAGGCTTGCCCTCGGTGTCCTGGGTGGTGATAAAGAGCGCGCCGAGCAGGGCGGTGTTGGTAATGAAGCCGTTGCGACGGTCTTCCTTGTCCTTCTTGTTATCTGCGGCCCAGAAGTTATTCTTGCCCACCAAGTTAGGCAGGGTAGCGGCAGCCAGCACGGCTGCGGAGGTGCGGGGTGCCTTGCCCAGAGCCAAGGTGGTACCTGCACCGATCTTTGCGCCGCCGAGGGCGCGGGTAGCTAGTTCCGGATCATTGGGAATCAGGTTTTTGTAACCAGAGGGGACGAACTTGCGCAGGGTCTTGAGGAAGCCTTCGGTTTCCTTGGTGTGCTCCGAGGCATTGCGCAGGTCGTCTACACCTTCCCATACAAATACCGATGCCAGCATGGGGCGGGCAAACTTGCGAATCATAGTCCTTTAAGCTCCTTAGCTCGTTGTTCTCGACCAATCGTGTGATTGACCATTATACGCTGAAATAGCCGCCTAGATCACCAACGGCGCTCCCACCAATCACCCAACTTGGGGCGTTCTTCCCCCAAGGTGGTGGGCTTGCCATGCCCTGGGCGGATGATGGCGTTATCCGGGAACTCCTCGAAAACACGCTTGGTCACGTCCTTATATAGCCGCACGAAGTCGCCTTCAGAGGTTGTTCGACCCAATCCACCGGGGAATACGGAATCTCCCACAAAGAGGTTGGTGACGCCGTCAACGGTGGCCACGAGCGCCACGCCGCCGGGAGTATGGCCGCGCAGGATGATGATGGGCAATTTCATGCCGGCAAACTCGATGGAATCGCCCTCGCGCAGCTCGACGTCTACGTCTTCCGGAATGGCCGGCGAATCAATGAAGGAGGCGTAGTGCTTTGCGTTGGTGGCCTCCAAAACCTCGCCGAGAGCCCGCACGTGATCCCAATGGCGGTGCGTGGTGAGAACGGCGGTGATGCCAACCCCTGCCTCGCGCGCCATGTTGAGGATGGCGGGGGCGTTATCGGCGGCATCGACAAGCAAGCCTTGATCGTCGGCGGTAAGCAGGTAGCAGTTATTGTCCATTTCCGAAACGGAGATTTGGTGAAGATGTAGCTCGTTAGTCATACGTCCCAGCCTACGGGTACATTCAAGGGGAGATTAAAATCTATGATGTGGAGGCTGGAGCGCAGTGGCAGAACGATTGATTGTGCGAGGCGCACGGGAACACAATCTCAAGGGCGTGGATATCGATATTCCACGCGATAAAATGGTGGTTTTTACTGGGCTTTCGGGCTCCGGTAAGTCCTCGCTGGCCTTCGATACCATCTTCGCAGAGGGCCAACGCCGCTACGTGGAATCGTTGAGCTCTTATGCCCGGATGTTTTTGGGCCAGATGGACAAACCCAATGTGGAATACATCGGTGGCCTGTCGCCGGCGGTGTCCATCGATCAGAAGTCTACGAACCACAACCCGCGCTCTACCGTGGGCACGATTACGGAAATTTACGATTACCTCCGCTTGCTCTTCTCGCGCGCCGGCACCCCGCACTGCCCCAAGTGCGATGCCGTCATCGAACGCCAGACGCCGCAGCAGATCGTTGATGCCGTACTGGAACAGCAAGAAAAGCTAAAGTTCCAGGTGCTTGCCCCGGTAGCGCGCAAGCGCAAGGGCGAGTTTGTTGACCTTTTCCAAGACCTTTCGGCACAGGGCTACTCCCGCGTGCGCGTGGATGGTGAAACCCACCAATTAAGCGATCCGCCGAAGCTGAAGAAGCAGGTTAAACACACCATCGAAGTGGTGGTGGACCGGTTGCAGGTCAAAGCGTCCCAGAAGCAGCGCCTCACCGATTCCGTGGAAACGGCTTTGCGGCTTGCCGATGGCCTCGTCACCATCGAGTTCGTTGATAAAGAAGAACTCACGCATACCTATTCCGAAAAGGCGGCCTGCCCCAATGGCCATGCACTGACCATCGAGGAGTACGAGCCGCGCGCGTTTTCCTTTAACGCGCCCTTTGGCTCCTGCCCGGTCTGCGATGGTTTGGGCACGAAGCTCGAAGTGGACGTGGATCTGCTCATTCCGGATCCGGATGCCCCGGCCGTTGATGCCGTGCAGCCGTGGCATTCCAGCCCGAACTCCCGGTACTTCGTCAAACTCGTGGAAGGTTTGGGCAAAGCAATGGGCTTTGATCCGCAGACCCCCGTCAGCGAGCTGACGAAGGAGCAACGCGATGCGTTGATTTACGGCACCGAAACCGAGGTGCGAGTGCGATATAAGAACCGCTATGGTCGCCAGCGCAATTGGACCGCGCCCTTTGAGGGTGCTGTTGGTTTCCTGCACCGCAAATTGGATACCACGGATTCGCAGTCCCAAAAGGATCGTCTACTGCAATACACCCGCCGGGTGCCGTGTAGCACGTGTAAGGGAACGCGCCTGAAGCCGGAAATCCTCGCCGTGCGCTTGGCGTCGACCTCACATGGCGAACAGTCCATCGCGGGGCTCAGCGCCCTGTCCATCGAGGATGCCTCAGAGTTTTTGGATTCGCTGGTCTTGGGTCACCGCGAGGAAATTATCGCGGGAGCGGTGCTGAAGGAAACCCAGGCCCGCCTGCGCTTCTTATTGGATGTGGGCCTTAACTACCTTACCCTGGACCGCGGCGCCTCGACCCTGTCTGGCGGCGAGGCCCAGCGCATTCGCTTGGCCACGCAGATTGGATCCGGGCTGGCAGGCGTTTTGTACGTCTTGGACGAGCCGTCCATCGGTTTGCACCAGCGCGATAATCACCGTCTGATCTCAACTCTGCAGCGCCTGCGCGATATTGGCAATACGCTCATCGTGGTCGAACACGATGAGGACACCATTCGCTCGTCCGATTGGCTCGTGGATGTGGGCCCGCGCGCCGGCGAGTACGGCGGTGAAGTGGTCTACCAGGGCGAGCCCGCCGGCGTGGAGCAGGTAAAGGAGTCTCTAACGGGGCAGTACCTATCCGGTTCCAAGGTCCTGGCCGTTCCGGATCATCGCCGCGAGATCGATAAGGACCGCACCCTGAAGGTGGTCGGCGCCCGGGAAAATAACCTCAAGGGAATCAACGTCGAGATTCCGCTCGGCGTGCTGGTGTGCATTACCGGTGTATCCGGATCCGGCAAATCCACCGTGGTCAATGAGATCCTGGCCAAGACCTTGGCCAATAACTTGAACCGCGCCCGGCAGGTTCCTGGGCGCGCCAAGCGCGTGGAGGGCATTGAGCACCTGGATAAATTGGTGCAGGTGGATCAGAGCCCGATTGGCCGCACCCCGCGGTCCAACCCGGCTACCTATACCGGCGTCTTTGATAAGATTCGCAACCTTTTTGCGGAGACCCAAGAAGCAAAGGTGCGCGGCTACAAGGCCGGCCGTTTTTCCTTCAACGTCAAAGGCGGGCGCTGCGAGGCCTGCCAGGGCGATGGCACCATCAAAATCGAGATGAACTTTCTGCCGGATGTCTATGTTCCGTGTGAGGTCTGCGAGGGTGCGCGCTATAACCGCGAGACCTTGGAGGTCCACTACAAGGGCAAAAACATCGCGGAAGTGCTGGACATGCCCATTTCGGAGGCCGCGGACTTCTTCGAGCCCATTACCTCCATCCACCGTTACTTGGCCACGCTTGTCGATGTTGGCCTAGGCTACGTCCGCCTCGGCCAAGCCGCCACCACGTTGTCCGGCGGTGAGGCCCAGCGCGTGAAGCTCGCCTCGGAGCTGCAAAAGCGCACCAATGGCCGCACCATCTATATCTTGGATGAGCCGACGACTGGTCTGCACTTTGAAGATATTCGCCGGTTGATGCTGGTTATCCAAGGCTTGGTAGATAAAGGCAACTCCGTGCTCATCATTGAGCACAACCTCGATGTCATCAAGGCAGCGGACTGGATTGTGGATATGGGCCCTGAAGGCGGTGCCGGCGGCGGCACCGTGGTTGCGCAGGGCACACCGGAAAAAGTCGCACAGGTGGAAGGCTCCTATACCGGCGGCTACCTCAAGGAAATGCTGCCTTAAAAATAAGGGCGATAGTTTCTGCGAAAAATTGTCCTCTTTTTAAAACATGGACTAGTCTGTGAGGAATGAACCTGCGGCAGAGATTAGGAGCGATACTGGCCACGGTATCGCTTGCTGCCGTGGCGGCGTGCTCGTCGCCTGAGCAGGCGCCGGATACGGCGGGGGAGGGGGCATCGGCAAGCGCTAGCGATAATGCCGATGCCGCAATCGCCAAAGATCTAGACCGCGCAGTTGAGGCAGTGTCCAAGGACTACGATGCCAAGGTTGGCGTGGCCATCTCCGCCGGCGAAGAAAAAATCTCTGCGGGAGACAAAGGTGAGGGCCCAGCGTGGTCCACCATCAAAGTGCCCATCGCCATTACGGCGCTGCAAGACGGCGCCGATCCATCCTTGGTGGATTTGGCCATAAAGGAATCCGACAATGACGCCGCCTACGCATTGTGGTCGCAGGTGCAGTGGGAGGAAGGCGAGGCCTCAGAGGCGGTGGAAAAGCTCTTGCGCGAGCACAGCTCGAAGGCCTCCATCGAGGAAGGTTCTTTCGGGTACGCCACGTGGCCATTGCAGGAGCAGGCAAATTTCGGTGCGCAATTGCCCTGCATTAAGGAAGCTGAATACGTCCATGAAGTATTAAATGACATCGTGGAATGGCAAAACGTTGGCCTCTCCAAACACACAAGCACCCGGGCAAAAAGCGGCTGGGGACTCGATGAAAATAGCGATGACTACACCTTCCGGCAATTCGGCGTGCATGAAAAGGACGGCAAAAGGGTAGGGGTAGCCCTAAGCGTCATCGTCGAGGGCGAGGACTACGAGAATGGCTCCGCCGCGATCGATGACCTTGCCGATGACGTCCTCAAGGTCATTGACAAAGCCATTGCGGATGGAAGACTAAAGCCCGATTCCTCCTGTAAGGATGCCTAGTTCACCGCGGTTTGCCTTAAGTGGTGGCGGCTGCTACTGTCATATCCACTACCGCCCAAGGTACCTTTTGCAGGAACCTGGGTCACAAGCGGAGATTCTCCCACCCGATGCCGCGAACTTCAGGTTCGTTGGATAACGGTAAAGGTAACCAGGCATTCGTGTCTGGCTCTGTGAGATCTCCCGGCTGTCTATGACAGGCCGGGTTAGATTCGTTTGTGGTCCACGGTAGGTGAACTCATTACCCAAAACCCCTAATCGAGGAGAACCACAATCAGCGCTGAAGCTCGCATTAATGAGCGTATCCGAGTACCCGAGGTCCGTCTTGTTGGCCCCGGTGGTGAACAGGTGGGTATCGTCCGCACCGATGATGCCCGCAAGCTTGCCTATGAAGCTGACCTGGATTTGGTCGAGGTAGCTCCTAAGGCTAAGCCCCCAGTTGCCAAAATCATGGACTACGGCAAGTTCAAGTATGAGCAGGCCCAAAAGGCTCGCGAATCTCGTAAGAACCAGCAGCAGACCGTGGTGAAGGAACAGAAGTTCCGTCCGAAGATCGACGATCACGATTATGAGACCAAGAAGAGTAACGTAGTTCGCTTCCTGGAAAAGGGATCCAAGGTCAAGGTGACCATCATGTTCCGCGGCCGTGAGCAATCGCGACCGGAGCTGGGTTTCCGGCTTTTGGAGCGGTTGGCCGATGACGTCGCCGAGGTTGGCGTAGTTGAGTCCCGCCCCAAGCAGGATGGTCGCAATATGACCATGGTTTTGGGTCCGGTTCGTAAGGGCAAAAAGTAAACCATATTCCACGTAGGATTTAAGGACTTAATACTCATGAAGCAGAAGACCCACAAGGGCACCGCAAAGCGCATCAAGGTGACCGGTTCCGGCAAGCTGCGCCGCGAGCAGGCAAACCGCCGCCACTTGCTGGAGGGCAAGCCTTCCAAGCGTACCCGTCGCCTCAAGGGCACCGAGTCCGTCTCCCAGGCAGACACCAAGCGCGTCAAGCGCCTGCTCGGTCGCGCTTAATAGCGCCCAATCAACCCACATCCACCATCTCAACCAGAATTTAAGGAAGTATTACTGTGGCACGAGTAAAGCGCTCAGTTAACGCAAAGAAGAAGCGTCGCGCGATCCTGAAGTCCGCCAAGGGCTACCGTGGTCAGCGTTCCCGCCTGTACCGTAAGGCTAAGGAGCAGTGGCTGCACTCTATGACTTACGCTTACCGCGACCGTCGCGCGCGTAAGTCCGAGTTCCGCAAGCTGTGGATCCAGCGCATCAATGCTGCTGCCCGCATGAACGACATCACCTACAACCGCCTCATCCACGGCCTGCGCCTGGCCGAGATCGAGGTAGACCGTAAGATCCTCGCCGAGCTCGCCGTCAACGACTTCGAGGCTTTCTCCGCACTGTGCGAGACCGCCAAGGCTGCCCTGCCTGAGGACGTCAACGCTCCAAAGGCTGCGTAAGCCTCTCCAGCTACATAGCTGCTTGCCCACTCCGCACCGCTCGACGCGGTGGGGGTGGGTTTTGTGCTATCTCACTGTTTCAAGCCTGCTAATCACCTGCTCGTTGTGTGTGTTAAATTAATGAGGCTATAAACCCAGCATTTGCAAGGAGAACTCCGCGCCATGACGAGCCCATATAACCGCGAGCAACCAGAAGGCAACCCTTATTCGAGTCAATTTCCTGGTCAGGATCGGCCGTATTACTCCCAGGAATTCCACTCTGGTGGCTATCCGCAGCAGGGCTATAACCAACCATTGTCTCAGCAACAGTACTCAGTCGATAGCGATCAAAAGTCCTGGGTCGCAACCGTGATCCTATGCTTCTTTCTAGGATGGTTTGGAGCTCATAATTTCTACACAGGACGAAATATATTTGGAGTGCTTCAACTTTCACTCAATGTCGCTGGCTGTTTTACCCTCTTGTTTGGTATAGGGTTCCTTTTCTGGGGCATCCTGGCGTTATGGGTATTCATTGAGTTCATTATGATCCTCGTGGGTGGCGGTAGTTATGACAAAGACGCGCGTGGAGTTCGGCTAAAGAAGTAATACTTTGTGCCATGGCCCTGCCGGATTTCTGGCAGGGCTTTGTCATGTCTAAGGCGTGAAACGAGCAATTCAGCGCCCAAGGTAGGGTAGGGCCTATGAATTTAGACTTTGACTCCGCCTTTACTGAACGCACTCCGCGCATCGTCAACGCGGCGAAATTGCACCGGGCTGCTAATCGTAAGAAGGCCAAGCTGTTCATTATCGAGGGCGAAAATGCGGTGGACGCTGCGGTGTCTACGGGTGCGGCGACGGACGTATTCGTGACGGAGAAGGCTGCCGAGCGCTTTGCGGAAATCGTTACGGCCTGTGGGTATATGGATGTCTACGTCCACCCCATTACGGACAAGGCCGCCAAGCACCTGGCCGATACCGCGACGACGACGGGAATTTTTGCCTTGTGCAGTTCCTCCGTCTTGTGGTCTGCGGGAAAGATCCTCAACGGGAAGCCAAAGTTGATTTCGGTACCGGTTCTTACCTCTGAGCCCGGAAACGCGGGGACGTTGATTAGGACTTCGGATGCGATGGGTGCCGATGGCGTGATTTTCGCGGGCGAGACCGTGGATCCCCTAGGCAGCAAGGTTGCCCGCGCTTCAGCCGGCTCCTTATTCCACGTCCCCGTCGCGCGCGATCCAAATATCAAGGACGTATTGGGGCAGCTGCGCAAGTCTGGCATGCAAATCGTCGCCACAGCCGCGGATGGGGAAGTAGAGCTTGCCGATGCCGACCTCTCCCAACCCACCGCCTGGCTCTTCGGCAATGAGGCCCACGGGCTGGGTGAGCTGCTTGAAGAGGCCGATATGCGGGTACGCATCCCACTGCGGGGGCGCGCGGAGTCACTCAACCTTGCCACCGCGGCCAGCATCTGCTTGTACGAATCCGCCAAGGCGCAGGACCAGAACTAGACCGCAATCGCGTTGCTCCGCGGTAACGAATGAAAAAGGGGTCCCTGGGGCTGTCCGTGTCCCAGGGACAGAGTAAGATTGCACGCGTTAGTTTTCGCGCGAGAAGAAGGTACGAAGTACGTGTCCGATACACCGCAGATCGAATTGACCGAACAGGCCCTGGGGGCCGCGGCCGATAAGGCTATCGCAGCCTTCGAAGCAGCAGAGACGCTAGAGGATCTCGCCGCTGCCCGCCGCGAGCACTTAGGCGATAACGGGTATATCCCGCAAGCCCGTCAATCCCTCAGCCAAATACCTAAGGAGCAACGCAAAGCCGCCGGCAAGGCCGTCAACATGGCCCGCGGCAAGATGGAAAAGCGTTTTGCACAGGTCAAGGAGGAATTGGAGCAGCAGGCCCGCGAGGCCCAGCTCAAGGCCGAAACCGTCGACGTCACCATTCCTACGACCCGGGCGCAAACGGGTGCGCTGCACCCCATTACCTCCTTATCGGAGCGCATTGCCGATATTTTCGTTGGCATGGGGTGGGAAATCGCCGATGGCCCAGAGATTGAGGCCGAGTACTTTAACTTCGATGCCCTGAACTTCAAGCCGGATCACCCAGCGCGCACCCTGCAGGATACGTTCCACGTGGGCAAGGAAGGCTCCAAGCAGGTGCTGCGCACGCACACCTCGCCTGTGCAGGTGCGCACGATGCTCGAGCGCGATGTGCCGCTGTACATCGCCTGCCCAGGGCGCGTTTTCCGCACGGACGAGCTGGACGCCACCCATACTCCGGTCTTCCACCAGGTGGAGGGCCTAGCCGTAGATAAGGGCCTGACCATGGCTCACCTGCGCGGAACGCTCGAGCACCTAGCCAAGGTGCTCTTCGGCCCCGAAACCACGACCCGCATGCGCGTGAATTACTTCCCGTTCACGGAGCCTTCCGCCGAGGTAGATGTCTGGTTTCCCAATAAAAAGGGCGGCGCCGGCTGGATTGAATGGGGCGGTTGCGGAATGGTCAACCCCAACGTGCTGCGCGCGGTAGGCGTTGACCCGGAAGAATACACGGGCTTCGCGTTCGGCATGGGCCTTGAGCGCACCCTGCAATTCCGCAATGGACTGACCGATATGCGCGACATGGTTGAAGGCGATGTTCGCTTCACCCTGCCCTTTGGCGTACAGGCTTAAAACCCAGAAAGGATAGATACATCATGCTTATTTCCCAAGACTGGGTTACTCGTATCCTTGGCGCCTCCAATCCGAATTGGAGCGTGTCCGCTGCCGATATGGACTCCGGTTTCGTCCGCGTGGGGTTTGAAACCGAAGGATATGAGCCGATCCCTGAGACCACTGGCCCATTGGTCATTGGCCAGGTCGTAGAAATCGAAGAGCTCACGCAGTTCAAAAAGCCCATTCGGTACTGCCAGGTCAACGTTGGCCAGGCAAATGGCACCGGTGAATTGCAGGGCATTATCTGCGGTGCGCGTAACTTCCGCTTGCACGATTACGTCGTAGTTTCCCTGCCCGGCGCAGAGCTGCCCGGTGGGTTCAAAATCGCGGCGCGCGAAACCTATGATCACATCTCCAATGGCATGATGTGCTCCGCTGCTGAGCTGGGCCTTGGCGCGCAGGCAAACGGCATCATCGTGCTGGGTGAAGAAGTCGCGGACATGGTAGGCGAAGATGCCCGTCCAGTCATCGGCCTGTCCGATACCGACTTTGACGTCAACATCACCCCGGACCGCGGATATGCGCTATCTGCGCGTGGCTTAAGCCGCGAAATCGCTGCCGCTTTTGATCTGGAGTTTAAGGACGTCGCCGATGATCCAGCGGTGGCCGGGATCGATACCTCTGCGGTTCCAGAGGCAGAAGGCTCGCTTATCAACATCGAGCTGCGCGAGGAGACCAAGGCGCAGCGATTTGGCGTGCGCAAGGTAAGCGGCATTGATCCGCAGGCGCGCACCCCATTTTGGATGGAGCGCGAACTCATGCTGTGCGGCCAGCGCAGCGTCAATGTGGCAACGGACGTGACCAACTACGTCATGTTGCTATTGGGCACCCCGATGCATGCCTTTGATGCCAATGAAATCGCGGGCGATCTCACGGTGCGCAATGCACAAGAGGGCGAGAAGTTTGAGACCCTCGATCACGTCACGCGCGAGCTCTCTGGTGAGGACGTGGTCATCTGCGATGACAACGGCATCCAATCTTTGGCCGGTGTTATGGGCGGCACGCACTCAGAGATTTCTGATCAGACCACCGATGTCTACTTCGAGTCCGCTATCTGGGATCCCATTACCGTCGCCCGTACCTCTCGCCGCCACAAGCTTTCCTCTGAGGCATCCCGCCGATTTGAGCGCGGCGTCGATCCAGCCATCGTTGAGGTGGCCCTTGATATTGCGTGTGCATTGTTGCACTCCATCGCGGGCGGAACGGTGGGAAAGGGACGCACCCTCGTCGGTGAGGTAACTCAGCCACAGGCCATCCGTTTGCGTGCGGAAAAGGCGAGTGAATACGCCGGCGTCGAATACTCCCGCGAGACCGTTATCTCTCGCCTTAAAGAGGTGGGCTGCACGGTCGAGGAAGGATCGGATTCGGTTCTGCAGGTCACGCCCGCGACGTGGCGGACCGATATTTCTATGGACGTTGACCTCATTGAGGAGGTCCTGCGCCTGGAAGGCCTGGAAGATATCCCCACCGTTCTGCCCACGCCGGCAGGCGGTCGGGGTTTGACCCCAGAGCAAAAACGCCGCCGCGCCATCGGCCACGGTTTGGCTTATGCCGGCTATGCAGAGGTATTGCCCACGCCGTTTATCGCGAACGACACCTTTGATGTGTGGGGCCTTGCGACTGACGATGCCCGTCGCAATACCGTGGCAGTGCAGAACCCGTTGGAGTCTGACAAAGCCATCTTGGCCACGACCTTGCTTCCCGCAACGCTTGAGGCCTTGGGCCGCAACGTAGCTCGCGGCCGCAAGGACCTGGCGCTCTATGGCTTGCAGCAGGTGGCCTTCAAGCGCGCAGAATCTTCGCCCATGCCGTCTGTTGCACAGCGTCCTGGTGATGAAGTGGTAGAAGAACTCCTGCGCACGCTTCCTGAACAGCCCTTGCACGTGGCAACCGTTGCAACCGGCAAGATGGAGCACGAGGGGCCGTGGGGCGAAGGTCGCGATTACACCTACGCGGACGCGATTGAATCCGCACGGCTGGTGGCCCGCGCCGCTGGCCTGGATATCGAGGTTGAAGCCGCGGACCACCTGCCATGGCACCCAGGCCGGTGCGCCGCCATCAAGGTGGCAGGAATAGATGACATCGTGGGCTATGCCGGTGAATTGCATCCGCAGGTGCTCGAAGCCCTCAACCTGCCACCGCGCACGTGCGCGATGGAGCTTGATATCACCGCGCTGCCGCTGACCGAGCGCTTCCCAGCGCCGGTATTGTCGGCATTCCCAGCCTTGCACCAGGACATCGCGCTGGTGGTGGATGAAGATATTCCAGCGGAAAAGGTGCGCGCCACGGTGGAAGAGGGCGCAGGAGATCTCATCGAGTCGGTCGACCTGTTTGATATCTTTCGCGGTGAGCAATTGGGTGAGGGCAAGAAGTCCTTGGCCTTCCAGCTGCAATTCCGCGCTGCGGACCGTACCTTGACCGATGAGGAAGTCAACGAGCACCGCACGACGGCCGCCGAATTGGCCAAGGAGCGTTTCGGCGCAGAAATGCGAGCATAGGACGGGCCAGAAGCCCAGCCTTTTGCATTAAACGGCGAAGAACCAGACATTGGTGGAACATAAACCACTCGGGTCTTGGGTCTTCGCCGTTCTGTGTTTTCATGCAACATGTTAATTATTTTCATACTCTCTGAGCTGGGGAAAGTAACCCAATTCACTGAATAACATACAGTGGAACGTATTTCTTGCTATAGTTCCTCGTATGACGATTTCAGTAGCAGTGGCAGGGGCCACAGGGTACGCCGGCGGAGAGATACTGCGCCTGCTGCTATCCCACCCTGCCTATCACTCCGGTGACCTGCGCATTGGTTCCTTGACGGGAAATTCCCAAGTGGGCCAGCGCGTCGCAGAAATTATGCCGCATCTACCGCAACTGGCAGATCGCGTCATTACTGACACCACGCCCGAAGAACTTGCGGGGCACGACGTCGTCTTCTTGGGCTTGCCGCACGGACACTCAGCGCGGCTTGCGGAGCACTTGGGCGATGAGGTCACCATCATCGATTGCGCCGCCGACTTTCGGCTCCGTAAGGAAAACGATTGGAAAGCCTATTACGGCGGGAACTATGCGGGGCAGTGGCCTTACGGTATCCCGGAACTCCCAGACAATAGGTCGAATCTCAAAGGTACGAACCGGGTAGCCGTGCCTGGTTGTTTCCCCACGGCCATTACCTTGGGGGCGTTGCCTGCCATTGCCCGCGATCTCGTGGATCCCGCCCTGTCTGTGATCGCTATTACCGGCGTCTCCGGAGCGGGAAAGAAGGCATCCGTCGCGCAATTGGGCGCAGAGACCATGGGTAACGTCAAGGCATATAAACCAGGCGGCACCCACCGGCATACCCCGGAAATCGTGCAGAACCTGCAACCATTTTCTCGCGACGAGGTATCCGTGAGTTTCACCCCGGTGCTTGCACCCATGCCCCGTGGGATTCTGGCGACGATTACGGCGGAGCTGAAAGGGGGCATCGGCAAGCAGCAGGTTCGCACCGCATTCGAAGAATTTTATGCAGATGAGCCTTTCTGCCTTGTGCTGCCAGAAAGCCAGCAACCGGAAACCCAGAACGTGGTGGGCACAAACATGGTGCATATCCAAGCCCACGTCGATGACAATTCCCACCGCCTCATCATCACCGCGGCGCTCGACAATTTATGCAAGGGTACCGCCGGTGCCGCCGTGCAATGCATGAACCTCGCACTGGGATGGACAGAAACTTCGGGATTGCCCCAAGCCGCAGTCGCTCCCTAGGGCTGCGCACTATTTAGAGGAGAATTTTATGACTACACCTGGAATTACCGGCCCCGCTGGATTCAGCGCCGGCGCAGTAAAGGCTGGAATCAAGCCCTCCGGAAAATCGGATTTGGCTTTGCTTGTAAACGAGGGCCCTCGCTCGGACGCGGCGGCGGTGTTCACGCGCAACCGCGTGGTGGCTTCCCCCGTTAAGGTCTCCCGTGAGGCCGTAGCGGATGGCCAGCTGAGCGCCGTAGTCATCAACTCCGGCAATGCCAATGCGTGCAACGGCGCGCAAGGCGATGTCGATGCACGCGCGATGGTCGATGCCGTATCCCATGGCACGGATATCGCCGTGAAGGATATTGCCATTTGTTCTACTGGGCTCATCGGTGAGCCGCTGCCTATGGACAATGCGCTTGCGGGCATCGCGGACGTCATAAACCACGTGGGTACGACTCCACAGCACGGCAATGACGCAGCCAAAGCCATTATGACCACGGACACCGTTCCCAAGGAATCCGGTTTTGCTGGCGATGGTTGGTCCGTGGGCGCTATGGGAAAGGGCGTTGGCATGATGGCGCCGTCGCTTGCCACGATGTTGGTCTGCATTACTACCGATGCCGTCGCCGACGCGGCGGCCCTGCAAAGCTCGCTGGAGAAGGCCTGCGCACAGACGTTTAATACGTTGGACGTGGACGGTTCGACCTCTACCAATGACACCGTGATTGTCATGGCTTCCGGGGCCTCCGGCGTGCAGCCCAGCTCAGAAGAGTTGGACCAGGCAATCCTAGAGGTCTGCGCGGATATTGCGGATCAACTCCAAGCCGATGCCGAGGGAGTGACAAAGCGCGTCAAGATCACCGTCGAAGGCACGGGTTCTGATGAGCAAGCGCTCAATGCCGCTCGCACCCTGGGTCGGGACAATTTATTCAAGTGCGCCATGTTTGGCTCCGATCCCAACTGGGGCAGGGTACTGGCCGCCGTCGGCATGGCGGATGCGGACATGGACCCGGACAATATTGCCGTCTACTTCAATGACCAGCCGGTATGCGAATACTCGACGGGCGCGCCCGGGGCCCGCGATGTGGACTTGAGCGGGGCGGATATTGATGTCCGCGTGGATCTCGGCACCGGCGGTGAGGGTACAGCGTTCGTCCGCACCACGGACTTGTCCTACTCCTACGTTGAGATTAACTCGGCGTATAGCTCCTAGGAGGAGAAATGTTTCCCGGATTAAATAATCAGGAACGCGCTACGGTGCTGGCTGAAGCCCTGCCATGGCTGCAGCACTTCCGCGATAAAATCGTCGTCGTCAAGTATGGCGGCAACGCCATGGTGGATGAGGAACTAAAGGAAGCCTTTGCGGCGGATATGGTGTTTCTGCGCACCATCGGGGCAAAGCCCGTCGTCGTCCACGGTGGTGGCCCGCAGATTAATTTCATGCTGGATAAGCTCGGCATCGAAGGCGAGTTTAAGGGCGGTTTCCGCGTCACCTCGCCCGAAATCATGGACGTGGTGCGCATGGTGCTATTTGGCCAAGTCGGCCGCGGACTGGTGAACCTCATCAACTCGCATGGCCCCTACGCCGTGGGCACAAGCGGTGAAGACGCTGGGCTTTTCCGCGCCGCCAAGCGGTTTGTGGATGTAGAAGGAGAGGCAACCGATATCGGCATGGTGGGCGATATCGTGGAGGTCAATCCGGCAGCGGTTAATGACATCATCGAGGCCGGCCGCATCCCGGTGGTCTCAACCATCGCGCCAGGAGCAGATGGCGAGGTGTATAACATCAACGCCGATAGCGCCGCGGGTGCGCTAGCGAGCGCGCTGGGAGCAGAGCGCCTGGTCATTCTGACCAACGTGGAAGGCCTTTATACCGACTGGCCAAATAAAGATTCGCTAGTCTCCAAAATCGAAAGCGATGAGCTTACCGGGCTGCTTCCCGGCCTGAGCTCCGGCATGATTCCCAAAATGGAATCCTGCCTCAATGCCGTGCAGGGCGGGGTATCCGCGGCGCACGTCATCGACGGCCGAATAGGCCATTCCGTACTCCTTGAGCTTTTAACCCCGGGTGGCATTGGAACGATGGTCCTGCCCGATGATTACGAAAAGCACGATTATCCCGAAGGCACAGTGTTCAGGAAGGACGATATCGCATGAGCACGCAAGAAACATTAACCGGCCGGTGGTCAGAAACGCTGGCCAATACTTATGGCCAGCCGCCACTCGGCCTAGTCTCCGGGGAAGGGGCCACCCTTACTGATGAAAACGGGAAGAACTACATTGACCTGCTGGCCGGTATCGCCGTGAATTCCATGGGCTATGGCAATGCGGAGGTAGCAGATGCTGTTGCCAAGCAAAGCCGCACCCTTGTGCATACCTCCAATCTTTTTGCCACCCAACCCGTGCTAGACGCCGGGGCAAAGCTGATTGAACGGGTGGGCGATAGTGAGGCGCGCGTATTTTTCTGCAACTCCGGATCGGAGGCAAACGAGGCGGCATTCAAGCTCGCGCGGCTGACCGGTAGGCGGCGCATCCTTGCTGCGCACCATGGTTTTCACGGCCGCACGATGGGCTCTTTGGCCATGACTGGGCAGCCTGATAAGCAAAAGGCATTCCGCCCACTGCCTAGTGGCGTGGAATTTTACCCCTACGGCGATATCGACTACCTGCGCCAGTTGGTGGAGCAAGATGCCGCGGATACCGCCGCCATCATCTTCGAGCCAATTCAGGGCGAGACCGGGGTCATCCCAGCTCCCGCCGGTTTTATGCGCGCCGTTTCTGATTTATGCGATGAACACGGCATTTTGCTCATCGTCGATGAGGTGCAGGCTGGGGCGGGGCGCACGGGGCAGTTCTTTGCCCACGAGCTTGAGGGAATTTCCCCCGATGTCATCACCATGGCCAAGGGGCTCGGGGCCGGACTGCCCATCGGCGCCACCATCACCCGCGGGCGCGCAAAGGACCTATTCCAGCCAGGTTCCCATGGGACCACCTTTGGCGGAAACCCCGTGGCGTGCGCTGCGGCCAATGTTGTACTCGACGCCCTGGATCAGGAGTTCTTGGATGAGGTCTCCTCCAAGGGCGAGTACTTGGCGCAGCAAGTCAAGAAGATTCCCGGGGTCAGCGAGGTACGCGGGCGCGGCCTAATGCTCGGTGTTGTATTAAATGCACCGGTTGCTCGCGAGGCCGTCAAGCGCGGATTCGAGCAGGGGATTATTCTCAACGCCCCGAGCGAGAAGATCCTGCGCCTTACCCCGCCACTGGTCATTTCCCAGCAGGAAATCGATACTGCCTTGGAAAAGCTACGCACCGTTGTGGAGGAATTAGTATGAGCTTGCGCCATTTCTTAGCCGATGATGACCTTAGCCCAGAGGAACAAAAAGAAGTCCTCGATCTCGCGGTTAAACTCAAGGCCGATCCGTTCGCGCGTCGCCCGTTGGAAGGCCCAAAGACGGTAGCCGTCCTTTTTGATAAGACGTCTACGCGCACCCGCTTTTCTTTTGAAACCGGAATCGCGCACATGGGCGGCAGCGCCATTACCGTTGATTCTTCGGGCACGCAGATGGGCAAGGGCGAGTCCTACCAGGATACGGCCGCGGTCCTGTCCCGTTACGTGGAGGCCATCGTCTGGCGTACCTATGCCCACGACAACCTGGAACAGATGGCGGAGACATCGACGGTTCCGTTGGTCAATGCTCTTTCCGATGACCTGCATCCCTGCCAAATCCTGGCTGATCTTCTAACCTGCCGGGAGAACTTTGGCGATCTTGCTGGCCGCAAGGCGGTCTATCTTGGGGATGGCAATAATAATATGGCCAATTCTTATATGATTGGCTTTTCTACCGCTGGCATGGATATTTCCATCATTTCGCCGGAAGGGTTCCTGCCTCGTCCCGAATTCGTCGAGCGTGCACGGCAGCGCGGCAACGTCACGGTTACTGATGACGTGGCGGAAGTAGCCGGCGCCGATGTAGTCATAACGGATACTTGGGTATCTATGGGCCAGGAAAACGATGGGCAGGATAGGCGCACTCCCTTTTTGCCTTATCAGGTCTCCGAAGACGTGATGGCGAAGGCTAAGAAGGACGCGATTTTCTTGCACTGCCTGCCGGCCTATCGTGGCAATGAGGTGACAGCAGGGGTTATCGACGGGCCGCAGTCCCGAGTATTCGATGAGGCGGAAAACCGTTTGCATGCCCAAAAGGCACTGCTGGTGTGGCTGCTCGATATCAATAAGGAGAACAGTTAACGATGAGCACCCCGAGCACTCGAAATGCCCGGCAAGCAAAGATTTTAGAAATCTTGGATCGCAACCGCGTCACGAGCCAGGTGCAATTATCGGAGCTCTTGTTGGCAGAAGGCATCGATATCACGCAGGCCACGCTGTCGCGGGATCTTGATGAGCTGGGAGCGAAGAAGGTCAAGCTAGACGGTGGACGCTCGTACTACATGGTCGCGGGTGAGCTGGAACAATTCGAAGATCAGGTAGGCGGACCGCGCGAGAAACTGCGGCGCATGTTGGATGAATTGGTGGTCTCCCACGATTCTTCGATGAATATCGCGATGTTGCGCACACCGGCGGGCGCAGCGCAGTACCTCGCCAGCTTTATCGATCGCGTGGGTCTGCACGATGTGGTGGGGTGCATCGCCGGTGATGACACCATCTTTGTGCTGGCGCGCGAGGGGGTTACCGGTGCGGAATTGGCAGAACGGCTGAAGGCGCAGAAGATTTAAACAATAGTGGCATTCTCGCACCCGCTCGTATATTATTTAACTAACCGAATTTTTTTCAATTAATGAAGGAGTCTTAGCATGTCTGCACGCGTAGTCTTAGCCTATTCCGGTGGCCTCGATACCTCGGTAGCCATTCCATACCTGGCAAAGATGACCGGCGGCGATGTCGTTGCCGTCTCCCTTGACTTGGGCCAAGGCGGCGAGGATATGGAATCCGTACGCCAGCGCGCGCTCGATTGCGGTGCGGTGGAGTCCATTGTTATCGACGCCAAAGATGAGTTTGCGGAGCAATACTGCGTGCCCACCATTAAGGCGAATGGCATGTATATGAAGCAGTACCCGCTGGTATCTGCCATTTCCCGCCCGCTGATTACCAAGCACCTGGTAAAAGCCGCCCAGGAGTACGGCGGAACGCACGTTTCCCACGGTTGTACCGGTAAGGGCAATGACCAGGTGCGCTTTGAGGTGTCCTTCCGCGCCCAGGATCCATCGCTAGAGATCGTCGCCCCAGCGCGCGATTATGCATGGACCCGCGATAAGGCCATCGATTTTGCAGAAGAGATTAACCTGCCCATTGAGCAATCGGCGGCCTCGCCATTTTCCATCGACCAGAACCTGTGGGGCCGTGCGGTAGAAACCGGCTTCCTGGAGGATCTGTGGAACCCGCCGACAAAGGACCTCTACGCATATACGGAAGACCCGGGCCTGGGCAATGCTCCGGATGAGATTATCATTTCCTTTGAGAAGGGTGTTCCAGTTGCAGTCGACGGCAAGAAGCTGACCCCGCTGCAGGTCATCGAAGAGGTCAACCGCCGCGCTGGTGCCCAGGGAATCGGCCGCCTGGACATGGTAGAGGACCGGTTGGTGGGCATTAAGTCCCGCGAGGTCTACGAGGCACCGGGTGCAATGGTGCTCATCCAGGCCCACGAGGCGCTGGAGGATGTCACCGTGGAGCGCGAGCTGGCACGCTACAAGCGCCTGACGGATGCACGGTGGTCCGAGGAGGTTTACGACGGCCTGTGGCACTCGCCGCTGAAGCGTTCCCTGGATGCCTTCATCGAGGAGTCCCAGGAGAACGTCACTGGCGATATCCGCCTGAGCCTGCACGCAGGTACCGCGACCGTCACCGGTCGCCGCTCCGGGCAGTCGCTGTACTCCTTCGATTTGGCTACCTACGACACTGGCGATACCTTCGACCAGACCGCTGCAAAGGGCTTTGTCCAGTTGCACGGCTTGTCCACCCAGATTTCCAACCAGCGTGACCGCGAGGGTGGTTTCCCCACCAGCGCAGAGAAATAGGCACCGATGGAACCACACAAGACTAACGAAGGCGCGCTTTGGGGCGGCCGATTCTCCGGCGGCCCTTCCGAGGCGATGTTCGCCCTCTCGGTTTCCACCCATTTTGACTGGGTGCTTGCCCCTTACGACGTGCTTGCCTCGAAGGCGCATGCCAAGGTGCTGCACAAGGCAGGGCTGCTTTCCGATGCCGACCTCGACACCATGCTTTCCGGCCTCACTGAGCTCGGGGAGAGGGTAGCCTCGGGCGAATTTGTCCCAGCACCCACCGATGAAGACGTGCACGGCGCTATGGAGCGTGGCCTCATCGACATCGTCGGGCCCGAAGTAGGCGGTCGCCTGCGCGCGGGACGTTCCCGCAACGACCAGGTCGCCACGCTCTTTCGCATGTGGGTGCGCGATGCCATCCGCGATACGGCCCTGCAGGTCTCTGAGCTTGTCGATGCCCTAGCGGATCAAGCCGCAGCGCACCCTGAGGCCATCATGCCGGGTAAAACTCACTCCCAGGCCGCGCAGCCCATCCTGCTAGCGCACGAATTATTGGGTCACGCCCAACCGCTGCTGCGCGATATTCAGCGCCTGCAGGACTTGGATAAGCGGCTAGCCGTATCTCCCTACGGCTCGGGCGCACTCGCAGGTTCCTCCTTGCAGCTTGACCCAGAAGCCATCGCCGCAGAGCTCGGATTCGATTCCGCAGCGGAAAACTCCCTGGATGGCACCGCTTCACGCGATTTCGCTTCGGAGACGGCCTTTGTCTTAGCACAGATCGCCGTGGACATGTCCCGGTTGGCAGAAGAGATCATCTACTGGTGTACCCCGGAATACGGCTACGTCACCTTGGACGACGCATGGTCCACGGGCTCATCCATCATGCCGCAAAAGAAGAACCCGGATATCCCGGAACTTACCCGCGGCAAGACTGGTCGCCTGATTGGCAACCTCACTGGGCTGCTATCGACGCTCAAGGCACAGCCGCTGGCTTATAACCGCGACCTGCAAGAGGACAAAGAACCCATCGTGGACTCGGTGGCGCAGCTCAACCTATTGTTGCCATCGATGACCGGGCTCCTGTCCACCTTGTCCTTTAATGAGGACAGGATGCGCGAGTTGGCGCCACGCGGATTCACCTTGGCCACCGACCTAGCAGAGTGGATGGTTCGCCAAGGCGTGCCCTTCCGCGAAGCACACGAAGCTTCCGGCGCCTGCGTACGCATCGCCGAAGAGCGGGGAGTGGACCTGGTGGATCTTACTGATGAGGAACTCATGGGCGTCGACAAGCGGCTGACCCCAGAGGTGCGCGAGGTCCTCACCATCGACGGTGCGGTTGCCTCCCGCAAAACAAAAGGCGGAACCGCCGGCGTCCGCGTTGCTGAACAGCGCGAAACCGTCCGCGAACATGCCGCCGCGGCGCGCAAGTGGGCTACCGACCCGGTGCGCACGCAGAACTAGAGGGGCGACCGACAGGGGTCCTCTGGCTCATCTGGAAGATGAGGACGGCATTCCAATCATGCCGGTAGGCCGCGCTGTGAAGTGGCCTACTTAATGCTGGACAGTACCTATTATCCCGGTATGCCGTGGAATGTGGCGGGCTGGCTCTTTATGCCACCTGCAACGTTGTGCAACGTAATGTTACGCTGTTCGGCTTCCTCAGCGAAGGCCGAGATGAAGCTGGCCGATCGCTTGCCGGAGGCGCAGTACACCCAGGCGTCGCTAAGCCCCGCGCCCTGCAGGGAATCGAGCAGGGAGCGCGCTATGCCTGGATCTTCCTGCCACACGGTGGTCGGTAAGTGGTAATGCTTCGCGGTGGCGTCAAAAAAGAAATCATCGATGGCAGCTTCCCCGGCTTCGCGTACATCGATGGCCACGGCGCCGGCGCGCAGTTCGTCGAACATCGCCGCGGCATCTTCGGTCCCCAGCACGGCACAGGCAGCGCCACCGTAGTTGTCCTGCAGCTGTGTGGTTAGCTCACGTGCTGGGTCGTGGGGCACGCGGAAGTGAGTGATGGAGGAAGCCAAGGCATCGTAGATGCTCAACAGACCTACCCGGTCGCGGTTCATGCCGGTGGCGAACTGGATTAGCTCGGTCGACATCAGGCCCGCGACCACGCTTGTGGTCACGCCCAGCACGCCGGCGGTGGCGCAATCCGGCACGGAATCGGGATCGGGTTGCAGGGGATAGAGGTCCCGCATGCCTACGCCCGATTCGGCACCGGGTCCAGACCACCACACTGCGCAGTCGCCGCGAAATCGCAGCACCGAGCCCCATACCAGCGGGGTACCCGTGAGCTCCGCAGCATCAGCGGCCAAGAACTTGGTGGCAAACGTATCGGAACCATCCACCAGGATGTCCACTCCACGGAGATACTCCACGGCGTTGTCGGCGGTAAGGCGGTCGCGAATCGCATGCACCACGATGCCGGGCTGCAGCTGCTCAAGCTTTTCGGCGGCGACGTCCACCTTGGATTTACCCACATCCTGGGCGCCGAATAGGATCTGGCGGTGGATATTGGTGAGATCCACCGTGTCGTCGTCGATCACAGAAATCTCGCCCACACCGGCGGCAGCCAGTTGCTGCATCAGGGGGCATCCCAATCCGCCAGCGCCGATGACGAATACGTGGGTGCCGTGCAGCGCTTCCTGCTGGGCGATGCCAAAGCCGGGCAGCAGGGTTTGACGGGCCACTCTGTGCAGCTCTTCGCGGGGCAGTTGGCTCATTACAGGACCTTATCTTCCCAGCTCGCTAACCCTTCAAACGATGATGACGCCACGGCGTGCTGCCTTTTCGGAATGCGCCCAGCTTGGCCTGCTAACCGGCCGCCTTCCACGGCGTATTTCATTGCAGTCGCCATCGCCAGGGGATCTTGGCAGCGGTTGATAGCACTGGCTAAAAGCACGCCATCGCAGCCCAGTTCCATGGCCATTGCAGCATCGGAGGCCGTGCCCACACCGGCATCCAGCAGCACGGGAACCTGGGTGCGCGAACAGAGCAGCTCGATATTGTGCGGGTTCAGGATGCCCAGACCCGTACCAATCGGCGAGCCCAAAGGCATCACCGCATCCACGCCCACGTCTTCTAGCCGCTTGGCGATGACCGGATCGTCACTCGTGTATGCCAGCACCACGAATCCTTCAGCAACCAGCATCTCGCAAGCATCCACGAGCTCCACCACGTCCGGTAGAAGCGTGCGATCATCCGCGATCACCTCTACCTTCACCCAATTGGTGCCCAGCGCCTCGCGGGCTAACTTGGCGGTGGTCACGGCATCGCGGGCGGTGCGGCACCCCGCAGTGTTGGGTAGCACGTCAATGCTTAACCGCTGTAAGAGCTCGAAGATGGACTCGCCACCGGGGCTCTTAGCGCTGTGCCGACGCATGGCGACGGTGGTGAGCTGCGTACCGCTGGCAACCAGGGATTGCTCCAGCATGTCCTGGCTGCTGGCCCCGCCGGTTCCCATTACTAGATGCGAATCGAATTGTTTATTTGCAATAGTAAGCATAGGAGATTCCTAACCGCCCTGTACGGCGATGAGGATATCCAATTGGTCGCCGTCGGTGACCTCATGAGACCAGTCGCTGGCGGGGATCACGTCGCCATTAATGGCCACGGCCACGCCCTTTGGCGAGGCATCGCCAGTCTCTGCTTCTACGATGGCACCCACGGTGATCGGCCCATCGCTATTGCGGGGCTCGCCATTAAGTGTGTAGTCCATGGTACTTATTCCTTTCTTGTGTGGTTATCGGGCGTGGCGTAGCGGATCGCAGGCCGAGATGTCCATCCCCGGGGACGTGCCCAATCCCAACTGCGCACTCACCTTCGCCCCCAGGGCGGACAGGAGGATTCCGTGGCGGAAGTACCCGGTGGAGATCACTAGCCCGTCGCGTACTTTGCCCAGGTAGGGCAGGTCATCGGGGGTGCCTGGCCGGGCTCCAACGATAGCCTCGATGAACTCGCAGTCCTCCAGTCCCGGAACCACGCGGATGGCATCGCGAAGGAGCGTGTGCACACCGTCCACAGATGGGCCCTTGCGGTTGTCTTCGCGGCTGGTGGCACCGATAGCGATGGTGCCATCGGTGCGGGGAATAACATACACCGGCCGATCCTCCACGAATGCCCGCACCACTCGGGTGATTGGCGCTAGCTCCTCTGGTACCCGCAGCCGCAGCATGTCACCCAACACCGGCCGTAGCGCTAGGGGATTGGCACCCTCGAACCAGCCATCCACGTTCTTGGCGCCCAGCCCGTTGCAGAGGTAGATCATGTCTGCGGTGAGAACCTGGGCATCGGCAAGCAGCACATTTTGGCCGTCGATGCGCGTTGCTGCCGTGGACAGAAAGCGAACCCCGGCATGCTGCAGGTATTCCAGCAGGCACGCGCTGAACATGCGCGGGTTGATTTGATGGTCGCCCGGGATTTCCACTGCGGCGGCCAGCTGGGGGCTGAGCCCAGGCTCTAGCTTTCGTGCTTGCCGAAGTGGCAGCGCGTGGGCATCCATGCCGTGTTTCTGCTGTAGCGCTAGCAGCTCGCGGATGTGCACGCCATCGGCGCGGTCGGCGCCCACCACCAGGGTGGATTCGCTGCGATGCCCGTTCGGTGCGGTGGTTTTCGCACTCAACCTGGCCAGAAGATCAGGGAACATCTCGCCCGAAGCAACCATCAGCGGGTACAACGGCTCTTGCCGGTATTGCACCTCCGCCACCGGCGCCAGCATGCCACCGGCCACGAAAGTGGCACCGCTAATGGGGTGGGGATCGATCACCACGATTTCCTGTGGGTCGACACCCGCATCTATCAGCTCGAATGCGGTGCTAAGCCCGATGATTCCCGCGCCGATTATGGCGTGCTCGGCATTATGCATGTGAACCTGTGGCTGCATTCGCGTGGTCGAACGCTTCGACAACCGTGGTTGCCAGCGCAGCTGGATCATCGGAGTCCATGAAGGCGCGCACAATCGCGACACCAGCCACACCGGTTTCGGCCAGCGCTTCGGCGTCGGTGGCTTGCACGTCTCCAATCGCCACCACCGGAACGGCCGAAGCCGCGACGAGCGGGGGATAGCCTTCCAACCCCAGCGGGATGCGGCCGGAGTCTTTCGTGGGCGTGGGGCGGAACGGCCCGGCACCGATGTAGTCGATCACATCGGCGTACTCGTTGGCACCCTGCACGAGCTCGAGGGTGCCGGTGGTCAACCCGATGATCGCATCCTCGCCAAGAACCTGCCGTGCCAGGCGCGGATCCAGGTCGTCCTGGCCAATGTGCACGCCGTGGATATTGTGCTTACCCATCAGCGCGGCGGCCACGTCGACTCGGTCATCGATAAGTACTCGCGTTGCCGGATTGGCCTCTTCTACCGCCGCCGCCACGTCGATAGCAAGCGCGGTCAGATCGCGCACGCTAATGGGTTTGCTGCGAACTTGAATCACGCCCGCGCCACCGGCTGCTGCCGCCGCGGCAACCTGTACGACCTTCTCCTGCGGTACACCCGTCACGTGGTAGCACCGCAGGTCCAGCTGGTTAGCGCTCACTGTACGCCGCTGCTTCCTTCTGCAGGTCCTCGGAAACTTCCTTGGCCTCGTCCCGGTTTAGGTACAGCTTGGAGCCCGCACGACGGAACTCCTCGGCCATTTCTTCTTCGCCTTCGGCATTTGTGACACCCTCTTCGTCCACGCTCTGGCGGCCGAAGCCAGGCAAGCCGAGGTCCTCGACTAGCGATTGCTCTTGGTCGGTGTCCAGCGCCTCATCGATCTTCTCGCCGAATGCGTCGCGGATATCCTGGCTGATGCGCATGGAGCAGAACTTCGGTCCGCACATCGAGCAGAAATGGGCGGTCTTCGCCGGCTCCGCGGGCAGGGTTTCGTCGTGGTAGGACTGGGCGGTATCCGGGTCCAGGGACAGGGCGAACTGGTCGTGCCAACGGAATTCGAAGCGCGCCTTGCTCATTGCATCGTCCCACTCGTGGGCACCAGGGTGGCCCTTTGCGACGTCCGCCGCGTGAGCCGAGACCTTGTAGGTAATCACGCCGGTCTTCACGTCGTCCTTATTCGGTAGACCGAGGTGTTCCTTCGGGGTAACGTAGCACAGCATTGCGGTACCACCCATCGCGATATTGGCCGCACCGATGGCGGAGGTGATGTGGTCATAACCGGGAGCAATGTCGGTGACCAGTGGTCCTAGGGTGTAAAACGGTGCGCCGCCGCACCATTCCTGCTCCTTTTCGTTGTTGACCTGCACCATGTTGAGCGGCACGTGGCCTGGGCCTTCGACCATGACTTGAACGTCGTACTCCCAGGCACGGTGGGTTAGCTCACCGATGGTCTTTAGCTCGGCGAACTGGGCTGCGTCGTTGGCATCGGCGATGGAGCCGGGGCGCAGGCCATCGCCAAGCGAGAACGCGACGTCGTACTTGGCGAAGATCTCGCACAGCTCGTCGAAGTTCTCGTACAGGAAGGATTCCTTGTGGTGGGCCAGGCACCAGCCGGCCATGATGGAACCGCCGCGAGAGACAATGCCGGTCACGCGCTTGGTGGTTAGCGGCACGAAGGGCAGGCGTACGCCGGCGTGGATCGTCATGTAGTCCACGCCCTGCTCGCACTGCTCGATCACAGTATCGCGGAAGATTTCCCAGGTCAGGTCCTCGGCCACGCCGTCGACCTTCTCAAGGGCCTGGTAGATCGGCACGGTACCGATCGGCACCGGAGAGTTTCGCATGATCCACTCACGGGTGGTGTGAATGTCATTACCGGTGGATAGATCCATCACGGTATCTGCGCCCCAGCGCGTAGCCCAACGCAGCTTGTCCACCTCTTCGCGGATAGAGGAGGTCACTGCGGAGTTGCCGATATTGGCGTTGATCTTCGTGTTGAAGGCATTGCCGATGATCATCGGCTCGGACTCCGGGTGGTTGATATTATTCGGGATGATCGCCTTACCGGAGGCAACCTGCTCGCGCACCTTTTCTACATCGCAGTGCTCGCGCAGTGCGACGTATTCCATCTCCGGGGTGATAACGCCCTGGCGGGCGTAGTGCATCTGGGTTACGCGCTTGCCGTCTTTGGCCCGCAGCGTCTCGCGGCTTATACCCTTCCACTCATCGCTGGCCTCGCCACGCTTGAGGGCGCGGTTACCGTCGTCCAGTAAGTTGCGGCGTCGCCCCTCGTAGGCCTCCACATCGCCGCGAGCTTCGATCCACTCGCTGCGCAGAGCTTCTAGCCCCTCGGTCGGCTCTGCCCACGGGCCGCGTGTGCGGTAGAGCTTCTGCGGTGCGTTCGGGCCGGTCGGGGAATCATCCAGCTGAACCTCGGTCTCCGGCACCTCAAGGGTGAAGGTCTTGCCGAAGGACTCCACCTGCTTTTCGATGGGGGCGAAGCTGTGCTTCGGGTGGATTTCCGCACCGTACTCGTCGTTCGGGATGGTGGTACGGGTGTGCTGGGTAGACGTATCCGTCATAGTTGACTCTCCTCATTCTTCCTTCGCTGGTTCTAACCAGGCAGGTTCTAGCGGTACTCACGCAGGGATACAGCGCGATCTCAGCTCGATACCTCGAGCGCCCGTGTTCGGTTGCGTCTTCCACTGTAACGCACACCACGCGAGGGTGAACTTCGGGGCAGTCGGTTGCCTGAGGGGAGCATCGGTAAGCAACATCAGGGAGTCACTAAATAGCTTGTCTGGGGTACGGGTTAGACTAAGCAGCATGATCGATCAGAAGCTCCTAGAGATCCTCGTGTGCCCCATCGACAAGCAGCCGCTGGAGGATCACGGCGACTATTTGGTGAACCCAAGGCTGAACAAGGCCTATCCGGTGCAGGATGATATTCCGGTCATGCTGGTCGACGAGGCCGTGGACTGGCCCATTAAGTAGAGCGCCGCGCTCTGGAAAGACAACACGTAATAGGCAGCAAGGGAACACCTACGTATGAGCAACACCACGAACATCATCGACGAACTGCAATGGCGCGGGCTGATCAACCAGTCCACAGACCTGGAGGCATTGAAGGAAGCCGCAGAGAGCCCGATCAGCTTGTACTGCGGTTTCGACCCGACGGGAAGCTCGCTGCACGCTGGCCACCTCGTGCCGCTGATTATGCTGAAGCGCTTCCAACAATTCGGTCACCGTCCTATCGCGCTGGCCGGTGGCGCGACGGGAATGATCGGTGACCCGCGCGATGTCGGAGAGCGATCCATGCTCTCGGAAGAGCAGATCGCAGAGAATATGCAGGCAATCAAGGACCAACTTGAGGCCTTCGTGGACTTCACTGAGGCGGGCGAGTCCGCAATCCCGGCGGTGATGGTGAACAACGCGGACTGGACTAGCCAGATCAACGTCATCGAGTACCTACGCGATATCGGTAAGAACTTTTCGCTGAATACCATGCTGGACCGCGATACGGTCAAGCGCCGCCTGGAATCCGACGGTATTTCCTACACCGAGTTTTCCTACATGCTGCTGCAGGCAAACGACTTTGTGCACCTGCATAAAGAGTACGACTGTGTGCTGCAAATTGGCGGTGGCGACCAGTGGGGAAACATCGTTTCCGGCGTCGACCTGAACCGTCGCGTGAATGGTGCGAAGGTCCACGGCCTGACGGTGCCGTTGGTGACAGATGCCGAGGGCAATAAGTTTGGCAAGTCCACCGGCGGCGGCAAACTGTGGCTGGATCCTCAGCTGACCAGCCCGTACTCCTGGTACCAGTACTTCATCAATGCTGGCGACGCGGTGGTTATCGATTACCTGCGTTGGTTTACCTTCCTCACCCAGGAGGAGATCGCAGAGCTGGCGCGCAAGGTAGAGGAGGAACCCCACAAACGTGAGGCGCAACGCGTATTGGCGCGGGAGATGACCACCCTGGTGCACGGCGAGCAGGCCACCGACGCAGTGGAGCTGGCTTCCCAGGCGTTATTCGGTAAGGCAGAGCTGCAGGATTTGGACGAGGCCACGTTGTCTTCTGCATTGCAGGAAACCGAGATTGCCGAGGTCGGCCCAGCGGCCACGATTCTGGATCTGTTGGTTGAGGCGGGACTGGAAAAATCAAAGGGTGCTGCGCGCCGCACCGTGGGCGAGGGTGGCGCCTACGTGAATAACCAGCGCATCGAGGACATCGAGTGGTCGCCGAATTCCAACGATCTGCTGCACGGTTCGTGGCTGGTGCTGCGTAAGGGCAAGAAGCGCTTCGCCGGGGCACGGGTCGTGGATCCTTCCTAAGAGCGTCACCTTAGCTGTTAACTGATCCCTTGGTAATCGCGTTTTGCGTGTTTACCAGGGGATTTGTGTGTTTTCTGGAGTGGGGTGTAACTTTATCGAAGTCGCCGAGGGGTAGCCGGTTGGTTACTTGTGAGTGACTTTTTGTACTGACTTGGCTCAAGGATTTGACTTGGTTCAGGTTGTTGGGTAAGTTGGTACGAGCCGCCAACGAGAAGTTAACGTTTGGTTAATTTTCTTGTGGTGTGTGGATGTTGTTTGAGAACTCAATAGTGTGCCAATGTACTTATTTTTTATTTTTGTGTGCATGGTTGTGTGTTGATTGGTCTGTTGGCC